>JAJXSZ010000070.1 GCA_021784255.1 Pseudomonadota bacterium
GCCTGCTGGCCGACCGCTTCGGAGTGCCGGTCGCCTTCCTCGTCGGCGTCATCGCCGCGGCCGACGGGTTCGTCATCGCCGCGGCCGGCGGCTTCGCCACCGCGCTCAGCATGGCACGCGCCCGCCGCTAGCCGCTGCGCTTCTCGGTTTGCTTCACCGCCTGCCAGGCCTGCTCCATTGCCGCCAGCGTGGCGTCCTGCGGCGCCAGGCCGCGCTCGGCGAGCTGCGCCTCGACGCCACGGAAGCGCCGCTCGAACTTCTCGTTGCCGGCCCGCAGGCAGGTCTCGGGGTCGAGGTCGAGCTTACGCGCGAGGTTGGCGACCACGAACAGGATGTCGCCCATCTCGTCGGCGAGCCGCGCCCGCTCGCCGGCCGCGAGCTCGGCGCGCAGCTCGCCCACTTCCTCGGCCAGCTTCTCCAGCACCTGGTCCGGCCCCGCCCAGTCGAACCCCACCCGCGCCGCGCGCCGCGTCAGCTTCAGCGCCCGGGTGAGGGCGGGCAGGTCGAGCGGGATGCCCGCCAGCGTCCCGGTTTCGGCGCGGGCGGCGCGCTCGTGGCGCTTCTGCGCCTCCCAGGCATCGGTCTGCTGCGCCGTGTCGCGTGCCGCGGCGCTGGCGAAGACGTGCGGATGGCGGCGGATCATCTTGTCGACGATGCGCCGGGCGACGTCCTCGAAGCGGAAGGCGCCGCGCTCCTCGGCCAGCCGCGCATGGTAGACGACCTGAAACAGCAGGTCGCCGAGCTCGTCCTCGAGTGCGGCCATGTCGGCGCGCGCGATCGCGTCCGCCACCTCATAGGCTTCCTCGATCGTGTACGGCGCGATCGAGGCGAAATCCTGCTCCTTGTCCCACGGGCAGCCGCGCTCGGGGTCGCGCAGCGCGGCCATCACCGCGATCAGCCGCTGCACCGGGTCGGGCTCGTCGTGCACATGCTTGTCCATGCCCCGGGGCATAGACGCAGCGGCCCCGCTTGGACAGACCGCGGGTGCGCGATCCGGCTTGTCCGATCGGGGCGAGTGTGGTTCCCATCACCGGAGGATCCGCCGAGGGAGAGCTCCATGCCCGTCTACCGTTCCCGCACCACCACCCATGGCCGCAACATGGCCGGCGCCCGCGGCCTTTGGCGTGCCACCGGCATGAAGGATGGGGATTTCGGCAAGCCCATCATCGCCATCGCCAACTCCTTCACCCAATTCGTGCCCGGCCATGTCCACCTCAAGGATCTCGGCCAGCTCGTCGCGCGCGAGGTCGAGGCGGCCGGCGGCGTGGCGAAGGAGTTCAACACCATCGCCGTCGATGACGGCATCGCCATGGGCCACGACGGCATGCTCTACAGCCTGCCCTCGCGCGAGCTGATCGCGGACGCCGTCGAGTACATGGCCAACGCGCATTGCGCCGACGCGCTGGTCTGCATCTCCAACTGCGACAAGATCACGCCCGGCATGCTGATGGCGGCGATGCGCCTCAACATCCCCGCCATCTTCGTCTCCGGCGGCCCGATGGAGGCCGGCAAGGTGGTCCTCAAGGGCAAGGAGCGGGCGGTCGATCTCATCGACGCGATGGTCTATGCCGCCGACAGCTCGGTCAGCGAGGCCGAGGTCGCGGCGATGGAGCGCTCCTCGTGCCCGACCTGCGGCTCCTGCTCGGGCATGTTCACCGCCAATTCGATGAACTGCCTGGTCGAGGCGCTCGGGCTCGCGCTGCCCGGCAACGGCACCGTGCTGGCGACCCATGCCGACCGCCGGCGCCTGTTCCAGGAGGCCGGCCACCTCATCGTCGATCTGGCGCGGCGGTGGTACGAGCAGGACGACGCCTCGGTGCTGCCGCGCAGCATCGCCAGCTTTGCCGCCTTCGAGAACGCGATGGCGCTC
The DNA here is from genome assembly GCA_021784255.1 of Pseudomonadota bacterium. Classification (GTDB taxonomy): domain Bacteria; phylum Pseudomonadota; class Alphaproteobacteria; order Acetobacterales; family Acetobacteraceae; genus JAJXXT01. The sequence continues at coordinate 1,871 of JAJXSZ010000070.1, forward strand.
GACATCGCCATGGGCGGCTCGACCAACACCGTGCTGCACCTGCTCGCCGCCAGCGAGGAGGGCAGGGTGGGCTTCACCATGACCGACATCGACCGGCTGTCGCGGCGCGTGCCGGTGCTGTGCAAGGTCGCGCCCTCGGTCGCGGACGTGCATGTCGAGGACGTGCATCGCGCCGGCGGCGTGGTCGGCATCATGGCCGAGCTCGATCGCGCCGGACTGATCCATCGCGACTGCGTCTGCGTGCACGCGCCGACGATCGGCGAGGCGCTCGCCCGCTGGGACGTGATGACCAGCAACAGCGCCATGGTTGACGAGTTCTACCGCGCCGCGCCGGGCGGCGTGCCGACGCAGGAAGCGTTCAGCCAGTCGCGCCGCTGGCCGGACGTCGACCGCGACCGCGCCAGGGGCGTGATCCGCAGCGCCGCCGGCGCCTTCTCGCACGACGGCGGGCTTGCGGTGCTGTCCGGCAACATCGCCGAGGACGGCTGCATCGTGAAGACCGCGGGCGTCGATGCGTCGATCCTGCAGTTTTCCGGCCCGGCCCGGATCTTCGAGAGCCAGGAGGACGCGGTCAGCGCCATCCTCGGTGGACGGATCGAGGCCGGCGACGTGGTGCTGATCCGCTACGAGGGCCCGAAGGGCGGGCCGGGCATGCAGGAGATGCTCTATCCCACGAGCTACCTGAAATCGAAGGGCCTGGGCAAAGCCTGCGCGCTGGTCACCGACGGGCGCTTCTCCGGCGGCACCTCCGGTCTCTCGATCGGCCATGTCTCGCCCGAGGCCGCCGAGGGCGGTGCCATTGGCCTGGTCGAGGAGGGCGATCGGATCGCGATCGACATTCCCGCGCGCTCCATCCGCGTCGAGGTCGCCGACGAGGTGCTGGCGCGCCGCCGCGCCGCGCGCACGTCCTGGAAGCCAGCCAAGCGCGAGCGCGCCGTCTCCCAGGCGCTGCGCGCCTACGCCGCGCTCACCACCAGTGCTGCGCGCGGGGCCGTGCGCGACGTTTCGCAAGTCGAACGGTGACCGACGCGCGCATCGTCGCAGCACCCGCGGGGCGCAACCGCGAGCCGATTCTCGAGGTGCTGCGCCGGGTTCTGCCGGCGCGGGGCAGGGTGCTGGAACTGGCCAGCGGCTCGGGCGAGCACGCGCTGCATTTCGCCCGCGCGCTGCCCGCCATCACCTTCCAGCCCTCCGACCCGGACGCGACCCGCCGCGCGTCGATCGCGGCCTATGCCGCCGATTCCGGGCTCGCCAACCTGCTGGCGCCGCTCGACCTCGATGCCGCCGGCCCGTGGCCCGAAGTCGCCGCCGAGGCGGTGCTGTGCATCAACATGATCCACATCGCCCCCTGGGCCGCCGCCGAGGGCCTGGTCCGCGGCGCCAGCGCCTGCGCCGCGGCGATGCTGATCCTCTATGGCCCCTACCGCCGCCATGGCCGCCACACCGCGCCCTCCAACGCCGCATTCGATGCCGATCTGCGCGCGCGCAACCCGGCCTGGGGCGTGCGCGACATGGAGGCGGTCATCGGCCTCGCCGCCGCCAACGGCTACGGCGCACCCGAGATCGTTGCGATGCCGGCGAATAATTTCATGCTGGTGTTCCGCCGCCCGGCGATCGCGGACCCGGCGATCCGCGCGATGCGCGACGAGGACCGCGAGCCGCTCATCGCACTGTGGCAGGAAGCGGGCGTCACGCGGCCATGGAACGATCCCGCAACGGATATCGACTTCGCCCGCCGCGGCATCGCCTCCACCATCCTGGTGCTCGAACAGGAGGGCCGCATCGTCGCCTCCGCCATGCTGGGCGAGGACGGCCATCGCGGCTGGGTCTATTACGTCGCCGTGCTGCCGGCGCTGCAGGGCAGGGGCATCGGCCGGCGGATGATGGCGGCCGCCGAGGCCTGGCAGGCGGCGCGCGGCGTCTGGAAGGTCCAGCTTCTGGTGCGCCACGCCAACGCGGCGGCGCGCGCCTTCTACGATCGCCTCGGCTACCGCGACAGCGGCTCCGCCTGCCTGCAGAAGGTCATCGCGCCGCGGCCGGGCTGAGCTGCTAATCCTCCCGCCGCAGCCGGCTCGGCAGCAGCGTGCCCTCGGCCTCCAGCACCGGATAGGCCGCCGCCGAAACGAGATGCGTGTTGATGCGCTTGAAGTCGCGCACCAGGTCGACATGCAGCGCGCCGGCCGCGACCGGCGTGTCGAGCGCATCGGCGTGCCCGTCGCGCAGCCGCGCCAGCTCCGCCGCCGTCGCCGCCGCCTCGAGGTCGCGGAACGCCTCTTTCTCGGCGGCGAGGTCGCGCGCCGCGCGCGGGTCCTCGGTCATGAACACGGAGGCGGCACGCCGCAGATTGGCGCAAAGCCGCTCGATCACCGCCTGGATCTCGGTCTGCTCCGCCGCGCCCAGCACCACACCGCGCTTCAGCCGCTTGCCCGCCGCGGCCATGATGTTCTGGTCCACCACATCGCCGGCGTGTTCGAGATGGGTCGCGAAATGAAAGATCTGCGCCAGACGGCGGTGGTCGCTCTCGATCATCGCATCGGCGTCGAGCCTGGCGAGATAGGTGCGGATCGCGGCGTTGAGCTTGTCGAGCACGTCGTCGAGCCGCCGCGCCTCGGCGATGCGCCGGCGGTCACCGGCGGCCAGCGCATCGCCCGCGGCGCGCAGCATCGCCTCCAGCACATCGGCCATGCGCAGCGCCTCGCGCGCCGCCCCGGCAAGGGCGACACTCGGCGCCTCGCGCTCGGCAGCACCGAGATAGAGCGGCTGCGCCGGGTCGCGCCCGGTCACGCGCTCGGGCAGCAGCCGGCGCAGCAGCGCCGCGTAGGGAGTGAGCAGCGGGAAGAACAGCAGCGCCAGCACCAGGTTGAATCCGGTGTGGAAATCCGCCACCGCGCGTCCGCTGTCGCCCTCGACGGCGACGACCCAGCGGGTGAGCCAGGGCAGGGCGGGCAGCACCAGCGCCGCGCCGGCGACACGGTTGAGCAGGTTGCCGAGTGGCAGCCGCCGCGCCGCGCCGTCGGCGCCGGCCGAACTTTCCAGCAGCGGGTTGATCGCGGTGCCGAGATTGGCGCCGACCACCATGGCGAAGGCGGTTGCCGGCGGCACCACGCCCTTGGTCGCGAAGGACATGATCAGCAGCACCACCGCGACCGAGGAATGCGCCGCCCAGGTCACCGCTGCGGCCACCAGCGCGGCCAGCGTCGGGTCGGTCGCGACCGTGCCCAGCATCAGCCGCAGACTCGGCGCGTTTTCATAAGGCGTGACCAGCGCCAGCAACTGCTGCAGCGCGGTGAGCATCAGCCCAAGCCCGATCGCCACGCGCCCGAGGTCGCGGGTGCGGCTCTGCTCGCCGCGGCGGAACATCAACACGCCGGCCAGGATGCCGAGCGAGGCGACGCCGGCGACGTCGAACGACAGCAGCTGCACGATCAGGGTGGTGCCGAGATTGGCGCCCAGCATCGTCGCCAGCGCCGGCACCAGCTCGACCAGGCCGGCGCCGGCAAAGGAGGCGACCATCAGTCCGGTCGCGGTCGAGCTTTGCAGGATCGCGGTGACGCCGAGCCCGGCCAGCAGCGCCTTGCCGCGGTGGCCGAGCGCCATGCCGAGAAAACGGCGCAACTGGGTGCCGAAGGCGCGCTGGATGCCGGTCTGCACCATGTGCAGCCCCCACAGCAGCAGTGCCACGGCGCCGCCGAGATCGAGCAGGGTGAGGGTCGTCTGCATGACAGAAATGTGACAACACGACCGCGCCGGCACAAGCACTGCCGTGCGCCCGATTGTCGCAGAAGGTATATTATGTCAAATTACAACGTGACCGGTCTGGCCGGCCCCGGCGAAGCGCGGCCAAAGCCAGCGCCCGGCAGACTGGCATCGGCCCGCAGCAAGATCCGGTCGGCCTGAGCCGCGCAGGCTCAGACCAACCGGAGGTTGCTCTAGCGCCCCGCCAGCGCCTCGCGCAGCGCGTTTTCCCGGGTCCGGTCGAAACTGGTGCGCAGCACCGTGCCGCCCAGACCCGCGAGATCCTCGGTGATCTTCTCCGGCGCCGTGCTGCCGGTCATCAGGAACAGCACGGCAGCACCCTCGGGCACGTTCTCGGCGATGCCGCGCATGAACCCGTCGTTGATGCCCACATCGGTCAGCGCCCCGATCAGCGCGCCCGACGCGGCGCCGATCGCAGCACCGGCCAGCGGCATCATGAACAGAACCCCGACCAGCAGGCCCCAGAATCCACCGGAGGCCGCACCGGTGCCGGTGGTGTTGATCATCTGGTTGAGTTTCACATGCCCGTTCGCGTGCCGCACCGCGACCACCGCGTCGGCCAGCTCGATCATGTAATTCTTCTGCATCTCCAGGATCTTGGACCGCGCCGCCTCGGCCGTTTCCTCATCCTTGAAGACAATTGCGATCAGGTTGCTCATGCGGGAATCTCCAACACCATACCATCATAGCCGGCCTCAACGTGCGGTGGCAGGGTCCTGGTCATCCAGCCATAATCCATGTCGGTGCCGAGATGCGTCAGCACCGTCCGGCGCGGCCGCAGCCGCTCGATCCAGGCCAGGACCTGGTCGAGATTGGCATGAACCCAATGGGTTGCGCGCTGGAAACAGCCCACGACCCAGGTGTCCACGCCCTCCAGCGCCGCCATCGCCTTTTCGTTCAGGATCAGGACATCCGTCGAATACCCGAAGGCGCCGACGCGCAGCCCCAAGGTCTTGCACACCTTGTGATCCTGCTCGAACAGCCGGACCGGAAATCCCGCCGGATCAATGCTCTGGCCAGGCTCGACGATGCGCGGTTCGAGGACCGGGCGGAAGAATCCAGGGGGTGTCCAGGGCCGGAACGCATAGGGAAACCGCGTCGTCAGCTCCTTCATTGTTTCTGTGGTTCCAAAGGTTTCAAGCGGTCGGTTGACGATCCGGTTGAGCGCGCGCAGGTCGTCAAGCCCCATCACGTGGTCGGCATGCGCATGCGTGTAGAGCACGGCGTCGATCCGCCCGATCGCCGCCGCCAGGAGCTGCATGCGCAGCTCCGGCGCGGTGTCGACCAGCAGCGCGCCGCCGGCATCCTCGATCACGATGCTCGCCCGGCTGCGCCGGTTGCGCGGCTCAGCCGGGTCGCAGACGCCCCAGTCGCCGAGCCCGCCGACACCGCCCAGCATCGGCACGCCGGCCGAGGCGCCGCTGCCCAGCAGCGTCACGCGCACCGCGGCGTCTCCTTCCTCGAGAGCGCGCGGTCAGGCGGCACGGGTGAACAGGCGGCGGAAATTGGCCGTGGTGAGGTCGGCGAGTGCCGCCGGGCTGAGCGCGCGCAGCTCCGCGAGCTTCGCTGCGGTGTGCACCACGAAGGCCGGCTCGCAGCGCTTGCCGCGCAACGGAACCGGCGCGAGGTAGGGCGAATCCGTCTCCACCAGCAGCCGTTCGGCCGGCACGTCGCGGGCGATCGCGCGCAGCTCCTCCGAACGCGGGAAGGTCAGGATGCCCGAGAAGCTGATCAAGCCGCCGAGCGCCAGCGCCGCCTCCGCGAGCCCGCGGCTGGAGGAGAAACAGTGCAGCAGGAACGCGAACGGACCGCCCCGGTCCCATTCGTCGCGCAGGATGGCCGCGACATCGGCGTCGGCATCGCGGGCGTGGATCGCCAGCGGCACGCCGGCCAGCCGCGCGGCGCGGATATGGGCGCGGAATCCCGCCTGCTGCGCCGGCCGCGGCGAGGTGTCGTAGAAGTAGTCGAGTCCCGACTCGCCGATTCCGACCACGCGCGGATACGCAGTTTCCGCCGCGATCGATTCGGGACTCGGCCCCTCGCCCGCCTCGTTCCAGTACTCGCCGGCATGATGCGGATGCACGCCAACCGTCGCCCAGACCTGCTGCTCGGCCGCGATTGCGCGCAGCGCGGCGCTCGCCGCGAGGGTGGTGGCGATGGTCACCATCTCAGCGACCCCAGCCGCGCGCGCCCGCGCCACCACCGCGCTGCGTTCCGGCTCGGCGAAATGGTCGAGATGGCAGTGCGAATCGACCAGCATCAGCCCGCTTCCCGGTCCTCGTCGACGAAGCGCGGAAACACCGGGCTCGGCGCCGGCAGCACGGTGGCGTCGGGCACCGGGTTCGCCAGATCGGTCAGCCCGCGCTGGTCGGCCGCGACACCGAGCTGGTCGAGCATCCGCGCCATCGAGCCGGGCATGAAGGGCTGCAGCACGGTCGCCACGACGCGCAGCACGTCCGCCAGCACCCGCAGCACCGCGGCCATGCGCACCCGGTCGGACTTGGCCAGTGCCCATGGCGCCTGGCGGTCGATATAGGCGTTGGCGGCGCGCACCACCTGCCATGTGGCTTCCAGCGCCTCGCCCATCGCCTGGCGCGCGAGGGCGATGCGCAGCCGCCCGGGCAGCGCCTCGGCCATCGCGAGCAACATCGCGTCGTCCTCGGTCACGGCGCCGCGCGCCGGCATCCGGCCCTCGCCATGCCGTGCGACCAGGCTCAGGCTGCGCTGCGCGAGGTTGCCGAGCTCGTTGGCCAGCTCGCCGTTCAGCCGCTGCACCAGGGCGCGCGCCGAGAAATCGCCGTCCTGCCCGAACGGGATCTCGCGCATCAGGAAGAAGCGCAGCGGGTCGAGCCCGTAGCGCGCGACCAGCGCCCAGGGGTCGATCGCGTTGCCCATGGACTTGCCCATCTTCTGCCCGTCCACCGTCATCCAGCCATTGGCGAACACCCGCCGCGGCGGCTTCAGCCCCGCCGACAGCAGGAAGGCCGGCCAGTAGACGCAATGGAACCGGGTGATCTCCTTGCCGACCATGTGCAGGTCGGCCGGCCAGAAGCCGGCGCGCTCGGCGTGCTCGTCGGGGAAGCCGGTCGCCGTCAGGTAGTTGGTCAGCGCGTCGAACCAGACATACATCACGTGCGCCGCGTCGTCGGGCACCGGAATGCCCCATTTGAAGCTGGTGCGGCTCACCGAGAGGTCGTGCATCCCGCCCCTGACGAAGCTGAGGACCTCGTTCCTGGTCGAGACCGGCGCCAGGAAGTCGGGGTTCGCCTCGTAGAACGCGAGCAGGCGCTCGGACCAGGCCGACAGGCGGAAGAAATAGCTCGGCTCGCGCACCCATTCGACGGGCACGCCGGTGGGCGCGATGCGCGTGCCGTCGGGCATCACCTGCAGCTCGTCTTCGCCGTAGAAGGCCTCGTCGCGCACCGCGTACCAGCCCTCGTAGTGGCCGGGATAGATGTCGCCCGCCGCCGCCACCCGCCGCCACAGCTCCTGGCAGGCGCGGATGTGGCGCGCCTCGGTGGTGCGGATGAAATCGTCGTTGGACATGCCGAGCAGCGTGGTCAGTTCGCGGAACCGCGCGCTGATCCCGTCGACATAGGTCAGCGCCGCCATTCCGGTCTCGGCGGCCGCCTTCTCCACCTTCTGCCCATGCTCGTCGGTGCCGGTGAGGAAGAACACGTCATGGCCGTCGAGCCGGCGGAACCGTGCCATCACGTCGGCGGCGACGTTGGTATAGGCGTGGCCGATATGCGGCGCGCCGTTCACGTAATAGATCGGCGTGGTGACGAAGAATTTCGGCTTCATGTGGGATCCCGGGCGATGAGGTCAGGCGAGCGCGAGCACCCGCGCCATCGCCTCGAGCAGCGCCTGGCGCGGTTCGAGGTTCACCCCCTCGGTTGCCGCCTGCAGCGCGCCAAGGCCCTGCCATAGCTCCACCCAGGCGGCAAGAGGCTGGCCGCGCGGACCCGCCTCCCCGTTCCTGCCGCGCGCGGCGATCCGCTCGGCGAGGCGCAGGCGCAGCAGCGTCATGAACAGCCCATAGCCGTCCTCGAGCCGCAGCACCTCGTCGGCGAGCGCGAAGGCGCGCGCTGGCGCCACCCCCTCCAGCGCCTCGTCGGCGAGCCTGGCGCAGGCGAGCCCCGCGCCCTGGGCAAGTGCCAGGGCGCGGCCGATCGAGCCGCGCGCCAGCGCGATCACGCCCGCCACGTCCTCGAGCTCCGGCATCGCCTGGCGCAGCAGCCGCTCGACCAGCGCATCCGCCAGCGGCTCGAGCGCGAGCCGGCGGCAGCGGCTGCGGATGGTCGCCAGCAGCCGGCCCGGCGAGGTCGCCAGCAGCAGCAGGATCGCGCGCGGCGGCGGTTCCTCCAGCACCTTCAGCAGCGCGTTCGCCGCGTTGCGGTTCATCGCGTCGGCGCCGTCGACGATCACCACCCGCCAGCCGCCCTCGGCCGCCGTCAGGTGCAGGAAGGCGCCGACCGCCCGCGTGTCCTCGACCACGATCTCGGCCCGCCGCCGCCGGGTCTTCTCGTCGACCGCGCGCTCGACCGTCAGCAGGTCGGCATGGCTGCCGGCGGCGACGCGGTGGAACACCGGATGTGAGGGATCGAGCGCCAGGCCGCCGCCGGCCGGCGGGCCGGCCAGGAGCCGCCGCGCGAACCGATAGGCGAGCGTCGCCTTGCCGATCCCCTCGGGCCCGGTGATCAGCCAGGCATGGTGCAGCCGCCCGGACGTCATGGCGGCGGCGAGCGCGGCTTCGGCCTGCTGGTGGCCGAAGAGATCGGGATTGGCGCGCGGCGGAATCATCGCAGCCGGTTTGCCACCGCCTCGCACAGATCGGCAAACACGGCATCGAGGCCGGCGCTCGCATCGACCACCGCGTAGCGCCCGGGGGCCATGGCGGCGCGGGCGAGGAAGCCGTCGCGGATGCGCGCATGTGCCGCGTCGTCCATCGCCTCGTAGCGGTCCATCGCGGCGCCGGACTGGGCGCGGCGCGCGGCGCTGCGCTGGCGCGAGACCGCCAGCGGCACGTCGAGCACCACGGTCAGGTCAGGCTCGATCGCGACGATCCCGGCCAGCGCCTCGATCGCCGCCGCGTCGACGCCCTGCGCCACGCCCTGATAGACGCGCGTGGAGTCCATGAAGCGGTCGCACACCACCCAGATCCCGGCCGCCAGCGCCGGGCGGATCGTCACCGCGACATGTTCCACCCGCGCGGCCACGTGCAGCAGCGTCTGCGCCAGCGGCGTCAGCGGCGCGGCCGGGTCGAGCAGCAGGGCGCGGATCCGCTCCGCCCCGGCGGCTCCGCCCGGCTCGCGCGTCGCCAGCGCCGCGGTGCCGCGCCCGGCGAGCCAGTCCGCGAGGCGGCGCGCCTGGGTGGACTTGCCCGCCCCCTCGCCGCCCTCGAGCACGATGAAGCGCCCGGCCAAGCCTATTTCACCACGATCCGCGCACCGGCGAAGCCGGCCCTGAGCACGCGGGCGAGCATCGCGTCCGCCGCCGCGACATCGGGCTCCGGACCGACCCGGGCGCGGAACGCCGCCGTCAGCGGGTAGGTATAGTCGGGCACCGCCTGCGCGCCGAACCGCGCCAGCCGTGCCGCCAGGACTTCGGCGTCGTCGGGGTTGCCGACGCCGCCGCAGTCGACATAGAGCCGCCCCGGCTGCGGCGAGGTCCGCGTCAGCACCTCGGGCGGGCGCAGCGGCAGCACCGGCCCGGCGCCGAACAGAGCCGCCGGCGCCG
>JAJXSZ010000071.1 GCA_021784255.1 Pseudomonadota bacterium
ACATGGCGCGCGTCGTTGCCCAGGGGGACATGCGGCCGATGCAGGACAACCGCGAGGCGATGGCCGACCTGCGCACCATCCTCGCCGCCCGCGAGCCGCTCTACGCCCGCGCCGACCTGGTGCTCGACACCGCGGGCCAGGGCGTCGAGCACAGCTTCGCCGCCCTGCTGCGCCTGCTCGAAACCCCCGCAACGCCACCCGCGGGGGGCCCCGGGGGGAGGTAAAAAATATGCGAAATCTGCGGCTGAGGTTGCGGCAGAAGCGGTGCGGGTTACCGGTCGTACAGGCGCCGTTCGCGGTTGGTGAAAGAAGTCGCGCACGATATGATCGTGCTGTAATTGCGGGCTTATCCGCACACATCGCTATCGGGAACCATGAAAGGTCACGTACCAACACCAGACGCGCTCGTGGATGAGATGGTTGCGCGCTTGTTTGCCGACAGCCCACCGAGCAACCGGGACCGCCTCTTGGATCCGGGGTGCGGCGGCGGCGCGTTCATTGCTGGTGTTCTGCGATGGTGCCAAGCTCGTGGGATCCAGACGCCGCAAATCACTGGTGTCGAGTTGAATCCGGCTCTTGCGAACAAGGCCCGCAAGCGCTTCGCCGACTTCGCGAGCGTGCAGATTGTCCACGCGAATTACCTTTTTTCTGCGGCCGGCCGACCATTCACGTTCATCATCGGCAACCCGCCGTATGTCTCGCTCGTCAATCTCGGCGACAAAAAGCAGCGCGACCGCTATCGAGCGCGCTTCGCAACGGCGCGTGGTCGCTTTGACCTGTATATCCTCTTTTTCGAGCGGGCTCTCGAAGACCTGGCAGACGACGGCCGGCTCGTATTCATCACGCCCGAGAAGTTCCTCTACGTCTCCACAGCCGAACAGTTGCGGCGTCTGCTAATGTCCGACGCAGAAGTGCACGCAATTGATCTTGTTCCCGAAGACACATTTGCTAATTTTACAACATATCCCGCGATTACGACTTTGCATAAAGGCCAATCCGCCGATCCGCAAACGACGGTCAGGTTACGATGCGGTGCCCGGCGGATCATCTCGCTTCCGACCGAGGGGCAGAGTTGGTGGCCCCGCCTGATGGAGGAGGTTCCCGAGTCCGAATCAGCCAGGCTTGGCGATGTTTGTGTGCGTATCAGCGCTGGTATCGCGACCGGTGCGGACGAAGTTTATGTGCAAGACATCAACGCGATCCCGGCCCAACTTCGTGTCTTCGCAAAGCCAGCGATTGCAGGGCGAGACCTGGCGCTCGATGCGCCACTTCCGGCCCCGCGCCGCGCGATTCTTATTCCCTATTCGGAAAACGGGGATCTGCTCCCGAGCGAGAAGCTGGGGCCACTGGGCAGTTACCTTTCCGGTTCGTCTAACGCAGCGGCATTGCGACGCCGAAGCTGTATTCGCCGCAAGCCGTGGTATGCATTCCACGATAACTATCCGACGGACATTCTCCGCCCGAAAATTGTCTTCAAAGACATCGCCAAAAGACCTTATTTCTGGATCGATCGTACAGGAGGACTTATACCTCTCCATAGTGTTTACTACATTGTACCGGAGCGCGATGACCAACTGGATTCGTTGTGCGAATGGCTAAATGGTGACCAAGCCCGTCGGTGGATGCTGGCGAATTGCCAGCGCGCGGCAAACGGATACCTTCGCTTGCAAAGCTCCGTGTTGCGCCGCATGCCGGTGCCGGCGTCGGCGCTTCGGGGGGGATCGTGAAACCCCTCCTTGACAGCATTCTGGATGGGATCGCGAGAAACGGCTACCACAACCATCGCCTTGAGTCGCACTCGGATACCATTTCTCACAGGATCATCGCGGATCTTCGCACTGCTTGCCCGGCGTTCGACGGCGACTGCAAGTCCGACGCCATCAGGGTCTGGCACAAGACCAGGGGGCCTGACGACCGTACGACAGACCTATTGGCTGGGGTGGCAAACGCTGATGGGTCACCCAACTTAGCCGAGGTGCGCCTTCTCGTGGAGCACAAGTCGGTTATCACGGCGCATCGCAATCGGAATGCCCGATTCCAAGACATTGATCGCGAGCGGCTTTCGGCACATCGAGAAAATCCGCGAACAATTTTGGCGGCGACTGTTATCGTTGGAACGTGCGAGAGAGTTCTCAATGTACCGGACTGCGTCGCGAGATTTTACAAAACGACCTTTGCAACCGACATTTTGCCGAGGCTTTCGACGGGCGACGAAAGTCTTTGGCGTGAATTTAATATGTGTGTCAGTGAAAATAAGCCGGACGACCCTAGAAAAACGATTGATCTTTTCAGGAAAACGCCCATCAGGGGAAGCGCAGACACTCATCTGGCCGCACTAGATTTTTTGCTGATTGCTCCGGTTGCGATAGATAACGTCAACCCGCCGCGCTCGAACACGAACCTGGGGATTGATGCGGAGGCCGATTACCGGAGGATGATCCACCACATGTGCCGTCTTTATAACTTGCGATGGCATGACACGCTTTAGGCTCGGGCCGCACGATCGCAACCAGACGCGGAAGGCTGCGACGAGGCAGATGGCTGCGAAAAAGTTTGGGCGCGTCTGCCGTAAGGAGAGCCGCACCCAAATGATCGCTGCGCTAGCCTTGAGCTTGGCGCTCGCCCGCCCGCGTTCCCCAAAGGCCCCCGGCCATAAAAAAAGCCCCGCGGCGGTGCCGCGGGGCAAGGGTACAGGGAGGCTTCACGTCTGGGAGACGTAGGGTCCGAAGACCCTTTCCCGCCGCGAGGGCAGGAACTCCGGCCAGCACCCGCCCAGACGCGGGCTCCGGCCTCGAACTCGTGCGCACACGTTATGGTGCGGCGCACAGCGTTGCACCCGCTAAACATGCCTCTCCGCCATGCCATCCGCGCATGACCGCGTAACGACTTGATAAATAAATTGAATCGATTTTGGTGCCCCGCACCCGCAGGGCAGTGATGCAAAGCGATCACGGCGAAGCGTTGCGGCGGCGCAACACCGGCAATGTTTCGATGGGCGATATTTCGACGCCGCCGCGCCGCCGCCGCACCGCCGCCGGCCGGCCGGCCAGGCGGTCAGCGCTGCGTCAGTTGCCCCAGCAGGAAGTCGCGGAACACCGCCACCCGCTTCGAGTTCCGCAGTTCCTCGGGATAGACGAAGAACACATCGACCTTCGGCGCGGCGATATTGGGCAGGATCTCCACCAGCCCGAACGAGCTCTGGTCCACGTAGTCCGGCAGCGCGATGATGCCGAGCCCGGACGCCGCCGCGCCCAGCATCGCGTGCATCGAGTTCGCCTCCAGCACCGGCCGGCGCGGGTCGCCGCCGCGCCGCCCGACCGTCGCCAGCCAGTTAATGTCCGGCACCGGCATGTGATAGTCGCCGAACAGGATCAGCCGGTGCTGGTCGAGGTCCTCCGCCTTGGCCGGCGTGCCGCGGTCGGCCAGGTATTCCTTGCTCGCGCACACCCGCCAGTTGATCGTGAACAGGTGCCGCTGGATCAGGTCCGGCTGCTTCGGCGGATGCATGCGGATCGCCACGTCCGCCTGGCGCATCGCCAGGTCGAGGTCCGCGTCGTCGAGCAGCAGCTGCATCGTGACCTCGGGGTAGGCGGCGTAGAAAAGATGCAGCCGCGGCGCCAGCCACGAGGAGCCGAACCCCGCCGTGGTGGTCAGCTTCAGCTTGCCCGCCGGCTTCTGCTTGCTCTCGGTCAGCAGCGCCTCGGTCATCGCCAGCTTGGCGAACACCTCGCGCACCGTGCGGTTCAGGCTCTCGCCCTGCTCGGTCAGGATCAGCCCGCGCGCGTGGCGATGGAACAGCGGCACCTGCAGCGCCTCCTCCAGCGCCGAGATCTGCCGCGACACCGCCGACTGCGAGAGGTTCAGCGTGTCGCCGGCGTGGGTGAAGCTGCCGGCCTCCGCCACCGCGTGGAACACGCGCAGCTTGTCCCAGTCCATCATGATGCACCTATGGTGGCTCGCCACCCCCCCCGACAATTGCCGCTGCTCATGCGACGAGTTCCGCCCCGGCCGCCGCGTGCGCCAGGTATTTCTCCACCTCGAGGGCGGCCATGCAGCCGGTCCCCGCCGCCGTCACCGCCTGGCGCCAGACCCGGTCCTGCACGTCGCCGGCGGCGAACACGCCGCCAACCGAGGTCCGCGTCGTGCCGGGCGCGGTGACGATGTAGCCCTCCGCGTCGAGTGCCACCTGGCCGCGGAACGGCGCCGTCACCGGCTGGTGGCCGATGGCGACGAAAACGCCGTCGGTCGGCAGCACTTCCTCCGCCCCGCTCGCGGTGTCGCGCAGCCGCACCGCCTCGACCGAGCGCTCGCCCAGGATCTCCGCCACGGCGCGGTTCCACCGCACCCGCACCTTCGGGTTGGCCAGCAGCCGCTGCTGCAGGATCCGCTCGGCGCGCAGCGAGTCGCGCCGGTGCACCAGCACCACCTCGCTGGCATGGTGGGTGAGGTAGAGCGCCTCCTCGACCGCGGTGTTGCCGCCGCCGACCACCACCACCCGCTTGCCGCGGAAGAAGAACCCGTCGCAGGTGGCGCAGGCCGAGACCCCGGCGCCGGCGAGGCGCTGCTCGGAGGGCAGGCCGAGCCAGCGCGCCTGCGCGCCGGTGGCGATGATCACCGCCTCGGCCGCGTAGCGGTCCCCGGAATCGCCGGTGGCGAGGAACGGCCGGCGCGAGAAATCGGTCGCCACGATCAGGTCCTCGGCGATGCGCGTGCCGACATGCTCGGCCTGCGCGCGCATCTGCTCCATCAGCCACGGCCCCTGGACCGCCTCGGCGAAGCCCGGGTAGTTCTCGACCTCGGTGGTGATGGTGAGCTGCCCGCCCGGCTGCAACCCGGCGACCAGCAGCGGCTCCAGCGCCGCGCGCGCGGCATAGATCGCAGCGGTGTAGCCGGCCGGGCCGGCGCCGACGATAAGGACACGGACCTGATGGGTGGTGGGCATGGACGTAAGCGATTCCCTGTGCCGCCGGATTATGAACCGACCGCGCCGCGAGACAAGCAATCCGTGCATAACGAGGCATCGAGACCCCTTGCCGGCGCGATAGGGCGGAATATAATTGCGTGAACCGGCCGGAATCGACACCGGACCGAACGTCCGGGGCCGCAGCAGCGCCAACCCGTCCCCGCCGCCGCCTCGCCACCCGCCCCCCAGTTCACGAAAGCCAAGCGATGAAACCCGGACCCGACGCCCTGCCCAGCCTCGATGCGATCGACCGGCGGATCGTCGCCGAGCTGCAGGCCGATGGCCGGATGACCAACGTGGAACTGGCCGGCAAGGCCGGCATCTCCGCCCCGCCCTGCCTGCGCCGGGTGCGCCGGCTGGAGGAGGCCGGGATCATCCGCGGCTACCACGCCGACACCGACCCCGCGCTGCTCGGCTGGCCGATCACCCTGTTCGTGGTCGTCGGCCTGGAGAGCCAGAAGGAGGGCGTGCTCGAAGGCTTCGAGTCGCTGGTCGCCTCCTGGCCCGAGGTGCGCGAGTGCCACATGATCCGCGGCGGCGGCGACTTCCTGCTGCGCGTGCTCGCCCGCGACACCGCGCACGAGAACGCGCTGACCCAGCGCTTCACCGGCGCGCCCCATGTCAGCCGCGTGCAGACGCTGCAGACGATCCGCACCAGCCGCGCGCTGGCCGGCGTGCCGATCGAGAAGAGCGCGGGCTGAGCGGCGCCGCCGCGATGCCCTCGCTGCCGCGCGTCCCGGCCTGGCTGCTGGCCCTCACGGCGCTGCGGCTGATCGTCGCCGCCAGCGTGCCGCTGGCGCCGGACGAGGCCTATTACCGGCTGTGGTCGCTGGCCCTCGCGCCCGGCTACCTCGACCACCCGCCGATGGTGGCGCTGTGGATCCGCGCCGGCATCGCGCTGGCCGGCGACACCCCGCTCGGCGTGCGCCTGCTGGCGCCGTTCGCGGCCCTGCTCGGCTCGCTGCTGCTCAGCGACGCGGTGGAGCGGCGCGCCCCCGGCCGCGGCGAGATCGCGGCGATGCTGCTCAACGCGACGCTGCTGTTCGGCGCCGGGGCGATCGTGATGACGCCGGACACGCCGCTGCTGCTGTTCTGGACCGCGGCGCTCTGGGCGCTGGCCCGCCTGGAGCAGAGCGGCCCGGAGCCGGGCGCCCCGGACCAGCGCCCGGACCAGCGCTGGGACCGGCGCTGGTGGTTCGCCGCCGGCCTCGCCACCGGGCTGGCGCTGCTCAGCAAATACACCGCCTTCCTGATCTTCCCCGCCGCCTTCGCCTGGCTGCTGGCGGTCCGCCCGCGCGAGCTGCGGGCCTGGCAGCCCTGGGCGGGGCTGGTGCTCGGGCTCGTCGTCTTCGCCCCGGACCTCGCCTGGAACGCGGCGCATGGCTGGGCGAGCTTCGCCAAGCAGGGCGGGCGGCTGTTCGATTTCCGCCCGCTGCGCGCGCTGCAGTTCATCGCCGAGCTGGCCTTCGGGCAGATCGGGCTGGCGACGCCGCTGCTGGCCGTGCTGCTGGTGCAGGGCGAGGTGCGCGCCTGGCGCGCGCGCGCCGCGCTGCCGCTCGCCTTCAGCCTGGTGCCGGCCGCGGTGTTCGTCGTCCACGCCCTCGGCGACCGGGTGCAGGGCAACTGGCCCGCCGTCGTCTATCCCGCGGCGGCGCTCGCGGCCGCGCTGTTCCCGATCCCGCGGCGCCGCCTCGGCCAGGCGCTCGGGCTCGGCATGGGCATCACCCTGCTGGTCTATCTGCAGGCCGCGACCGCGCTGCTGCCGCTGCCGGTCCGCCTCGACCCGACGGCGCGCCAGCTGCGCGGCTGGGCGGCGATGGCCCGGTCCCTGCCGGCGGCGGATTTCCTCGCCGCCGACAATTACGGCGTCGCCGCGGAGCTGGCGCTGTTCCGCCACAACGTGTTCGGCGCCGCCCCGCGCTGGGCGTTCTTCGACCTGCCGCGCGCGCTGCCGCGGGGCAGCGGGCTGCTGCTCTCGCGCGGCACGCCGGACCCGCAATTCTGGGGCCGCGTCGAGAAGCTGGGCGAGGTCGCGCGCCGCTCGCGCGGGGTGGTCCTGGCGCGCTACGGCCTCTATCGTGTGACACCGAAGCAGCGGCTCACCCTGCTCACCGCCAGGCCATGACCCCCGAAACCGCACCCGCCACCCCAGCGGCCACCACGCCCGCCGCCACCACGCCCGCCTCTGGCCCGCCCCCATCTGGCCCGCCCCCATCTGGCCCGCCCCCATCTGGCGGCCCCGGCCCCGGCCGCCTGCCGACGATGGACGACGTGCTGGCCGCGCGCGAGCGCCTGGCCGGCGAGGTGGTGCGCACCCCGGTCCTGCGCCACCCGCTGCTCGACCGGCTGACCGGCGGGCGCATCCTGCTCAAGGCGGAGCCGCTGCAGCGCACCGGCAGCTTCAAGCTGCGCGGCGCCACCAGCGCCATCCGCGCGCTGGGCGAGGCGGAGCGGGCGCGCGGCGTCGTCACCTTCTCCTCCGGCAACCACGGCCAGGCGGTCGCCTGTGCCGCGGCCGGCGTCGGCGCGCGCGCCACCGTCTTCATGCCCACCGACGCGCCGGCGATCAAAGTCGAGAGCACGCGCCGCTGGGGGGCGGAGGTCGTTCAGTACGATCGCGCAACGCAGGACCGCGAGGCGATGGCCGCCGCGCACATCGCGCGCACCGGCGCGGTGCTGATCCCGCCCTTCGACGCCGTCGAGGTGATCGCCGGGCAGGCCAGTGCCGCGCTCGAACTCGCCGAGGACGCGGGCGAAATGCTCGACGCGCTGATGGTCCCGGCCGGCGGCGGCGGCTTCATCGCCGGCTGCGCGCTGGCGATGGCGGCGGTCTCGCCGGCGACGCGCATCGTCGCGGTCGAGCCCGAGGGCTGGGACGACACCTCCCGCTCGCTCGCCGCCGGCGAACGCCTCGCCGCGCCCGGCGGCTCGCTGCTCTGCGACGCGCTGCTGGCACCGCGCCCCGGCGCGCTGACCTTCGCGATCAACCGCCGCCTGCTCGCCGGCGCGCTGGTCGTCACCGACGCCGAGGTGCTGGCCGCCATCGCCTTCGCCTTCCGCCACCTCAAGGTCGTCGTCGAGCCGGGCGGCGCGGTCTGCCTCGCCGCGCTGCTCGCCGGGCGCCTGGACGCGCGCGGGCGGACGGTGGGCGCGGTGCTCTCCGGCGGCAATATCGATCCCGCAACGTTCCAGCGGGCGCTGGCGGCAGCCGTGGCCGACCCGCCGCCGGACGATCGGAAATAACCGCGGCCGTGTCTTTCGATAGGCCGCCGGAAGCGAAAGAAATTGAGACAATAGTTTCTTGTTGACCAGCCGCGTGAGCTTTCCTATATCTTACCGCGACATCGATGGGTCCGGCGCTGCTGCGGCAGCGCTTCCCTCGACGGGGTGTTAGATCGGCCTGTTCGCACGTTCGCGCGTCATTGCGCGAACGAGACCGTTCACACCTGTTCGAGAGGCTACTCTCATGGATGTCTCCCCCAGGGATGTCGCACCCAGGGAATTCGGCCCCAGGGAACTCGCGCCCAGAGAAGTGGTGCCCAGGGAACTCGCGCCCAGGGAAGTGGCACGTCTGCCGGCGCGGTTGCTGGCACGCCTGCGCGCGCCGCGCCGCGGCGTCGCCACCCTCGAGTTCGCGGTGGTCGCCAGCCTGGTCCTGATCCCCCTGCTCATCGGCTGCGTCGATTACGGTATCGTCATGCTCGACTATGCCCGGGCGACGCGCGCGCAGCAGGCGGCGCTGATGGCCGCCCTCGACGGCGCCTCGAACGGCGCGATCCAGAACGCGGCGCAGGCCGCCTTCGGCACCGGCTCGTCGACGACGACGGTCAACACGTCATGGTACTGCGCGCCGAGCGCGCAATCCTGGACCCACACCGGCACCGCCTACGGCGCGCCGCCGGACTGCGGCCCGGGCTACCTGGCGACGCAATACATCTCGGTCCTGGTCGAGGCCACGCAGACGCTGCCGATTCCGCTGCCGGGCTACACCTCGGCCTTCCCGATCCAAACCTCCACCATGGTGCGCATCCAATGATCTCAGATCGCATCGCGCTCCGGCTTGCGTCCGGTCGCCTCAGGCTCCGGCTTGCGTCCGGTCGCCTCGCGCTCCGGCGCGGCAAATCGGCATCGATCGCGCCGATGGTCGCGGTGATGCTGCCGGTGCTCATCGGCAGTGCCGCGCTGGCGGTCGATGCCGGCAACGAATACATTTCGACCCAGCAACTACAGATCGCCTCCGACGCCGGCGCCACCGACGCGGCGATGCTGCTGCTCTCGCAGCCGACCGCGAGCGAGCTGCAGGCCGCGGCGCAGCAGGGCGCGACCGACATCCTGACCGCCGGCGGCTTCGCCAACACCCAGCAGATGACGGTCGCGGTGACGGCGGCGACGCAGACCTCGGTCACCGTCTCGGTGCGCGCGCCGGCGACCAATTTCTTCTCCCGCGTCCTCGGCGTCGGCACCCCCAGCGTCGGCGTCACCTCGACCGCCTCGCTGCAGCAGGGCAGCGCCTGCGTCCTGTCGCTGTCGGGCATTTCCTCGAGCCTTGAGCTCGCCGGTTCGACGGCGGTCGATCTCATCGGCTGTTCCGCGCGCTCCAACGGCGGCTACGTGATGAACGGCGGCTCGTCGATGTCGGCCAGCGCCGTCTATGCCGGCACCACCGCCGCGATCGACTCCGCCGCCGATATCGGCAGCACGCCGCTGATCACCAACGCCGGCTCCGTCGCCGACCCCTTCGCCTCCGACGCCCCGCTGCAGAACGCGATGCTGGCGGTGGCGAACGTCTCCGGCCCGGCGGAAAGCGCCAACGGCGGCAGCTCCACGCTGTCGCTGACCCCGGGCAATTTCAGCTCCTGGGACTTCCTCAACAACTCGACGGTGAACCTGGCGCCCGGCACCTACTACGTGAACGGCGACATCACCGTGAACGGCAACGCCACGATCAACGGCAGCGGCGTCACCATCATCAGCGACGGCGTGGTCAATTTCAGCGGCGGCAACATCAACCTCACCGCCCCGGCGGCGAGCAGCGGCGCGGCCTTCCCGGGGGTGCTGATCGCCGACAACTCGTCGAGCACGCAATCGGTCCAGGGCAATTCCAGCTCGACGCTGTCCGGCCTCGTCTACACGCCGAATGCCGCGATCTATCTCGCCGGCTCGGCGCAGGTCGGCTCCACCACGGCGTGTTTCGAGGTGATCGGCTTCACCGTCGAGGTGACCGGCAACTCGACGCTGAGTTCGAATTGTTCCGCTTACGGTCTGATCAACCTGCCGGCGAGCAACCGCATGGTCGTGCTCACGCAATAGTCAGGGGATGGGGTCCATGGTTGCAGTCATCGGTCTGCCGCGCCGCCGCCAGCGGCCGCTTCGCCGCCTCGGCGCGCGCGGGACGACGGCGGTGGAGTTCGCCTTCATGGCGGGCCTGCTGTGCACGCTGGTGCTGACGACGATCGATGTCGGGCGCTACTTCGCCGATCAGCACGCGATCGACTACGGCGTCGCCGCAGCGGCGCGCTACGCCGCGGTCAACAGCGGCTCGGCGACCACCTCCAGCATCACGTCGAAATTCGACGCCGCGGTGTCCGGCCTGCTCGGCGACGCGCCCAGTTTCGATGTCGCGGTCTCGTTCGCGCCGGATTATCAGGTCGGCGGCAACGTGACGGTGGCGGCGACCTACCAATGGAACGGCATTTCCCCGCTGGCCCTGATCGGTTCGCGCCAGATCACCGCCGCGGCGACCATGACGGTGGTGCATTAGCCGCCGGCCCGAGCCGGTCCTAACCCGCCGCTAACCTCTGCCCGCGACAATCGCGCCAGCGGGTAGGCCGCAGAACGCGGAACCCGGTCTGACGGGCCTGTTGGCGGGAAAACTTCATGGCAGGAGAGACGCGGGCCAAGGGCGCGAAATCGCGCGGCAGGGGCCCCGGCGGCGGCAACTCGCGGCCCATCATCATCATCCGGCGCGGCGAGGACGCCGAGGCGGCCCACCACGGCGGCGCCTGGAAGGTCGCCTATGCCGACTTCGTGACGGCGATGATGGCCTTCTTCCTGCTGCTCTGGCTGCTCAACGCCACCACCGAGACCCAGCGCGTCGGCCTCGCCGACTATTTCTCGCCGTCCAACGCGATGAGCCACGCCTCCTCCGGCACCGGCAAGCCGTTCGGCGGCAGCACGCCCTTCGACCACGGCTCCCTGGTCTCGAACCGGGGCGTCGTCGCCGCGATCCCCGGCCGCTCGCTGCCGACGCCGCAGACCGGCGGCCGCCACCGCCCCGCGCCGCCCGTCGCCCCACCC
>JAJXSZ010000072.1 GCA_021784255.1 Pseudomonadota bacterium
CGGCCGGCGTGGACGATGTGGATCGGGCGGCTGGGACGGGCGGCGCGCCGATCACCCGTGTCGCGTTCAGGGTGACGATGACCTCGCCGCCCGGCACCTGGATCGGGTTGCTGATCGCCCCCGGCGGCATTTCCTTGACCACGCGCAGCACCTCCGGGTCGAGCTGGTTGGCCTGCACCCAGCCGAGATTGCCGCCGGAAAGGGCCGACTGGCTCTGGCTGAACTGCACCGCGATGAGCGGGAACGGCGCGCCCAGGCGCAGCTGCTGGATGATGAGGTCGGCGACGCTCGCCGCCTGCTGCTGCTGCTTCGCCCCCTGCGCGGGCAGGAAGATCTCGCCGACATTGTACTCGGTCTGGCCGGCCTCGGCGCGCAACGCCGCCTCGCGGTCGGCGATGTCGGCGGCGCTGACGAAGGCGCGGCTGCCGAGCGCCTGGCGCACCGCCTGGCCCCAGCCGATCTGCGCGCGCAACTGGTTGAGCAGCGTGGAGGGGTCGATGCCGGCGGCGGCGAGGCGCTGCAGCAGGCTGCCTGGCGGCATGTTGTTGCGCTGCTCGATGGTGGCGATGGCCTCGCGCACCGCCGCCTCCGGCACCGCGATGTGGCGGCGGCGCATTTCCTGCTCGCGCAGTGTCTCATCGATCAGCTCGCGCTCGATCGGCGCGGTGAGACGGTCGAGAATAGCGGGCGTCATCGGCAGACCGACCGAGGCGGCGAGCAGGCGACGGCGGTTGTCCACATCGGCGAGCGTGATCGCCTGGCCGTTGACGGTGGCGACGATGGCCGCTGCCTGCGACGGCGACAGCCGATCCACCAGCGGCGCGCGCGCCGGCGGTGGCGCGGCGGCGGCCGGCAGCGTGGCTGGCGCGAGCAACAGGACGGCCAGGCCGAGCCCAGAGGCGGCTTGGATGGCGCGCACGGTGGCGAGGGCGGGATCGATCAGGCGAGGCATAGCGAACTCCCTGCGGCAGGCGGCTGGCCGATCGGTGCGCCTGCGGCTCACGAGGCGTTGAAGCCGAAGGCGCCGACGGTTTTGAAGGTGATCTGGAACAGGATCACGGTGTTACCGTGGTCGTTGTTGAGCGAGGTATAGCGGCGGAAGAAATTCAAATCGACGCCAAGGCAGGAATTCTCCCACGCGGCGTCAAAACCGGCGGCCACCGGCTTGTCCAGCCCGATGTCCTGCCGAAGATAGCCGGAAAGCCTGAAATTGCCGAGATGGGTGCTGGCGCCGGCCGTGACTTCGTTGCGCGGCAGCATCGTCACCGGCTGGCCCGGCGGGTTGTCGTAGAGTCCGTAGGGTGTGTTGTAGGAATAGATGTAACCACCAAAGACGCGCAGCCTGTCGTTGCCGACACTGGCCAGTGCATCGGCATAACGCAGCCGCAGATCGCTGTGATCGAAGCGCTGGCGCGAGGTGACATCGAAGAAGGAATTCGGTGACCAGGAAACGTGGCTGACGATATCGGTCCGCGTGCCGTCGAGCCCGGAGCCGATCGGGAAGGCGTTGTCGCGCCGCAGCCGGAAGCCCTCGCCCACCAGCGCATCGAAGGTCCCCGCCGGCGAGTACCAGGCACCGTGCAGCGCGACATTGGCGCGCGGCCCGCCCTCCAGCCGGTCCACGCCGCTGAAGCGGTTGAGCGCGAACAGGTTGGCATCGGTGAAGGTGAGGTCGAGGCTGTCCTCGTTGGGGATGCGCGTGGTGATATAGTTGCTGCCGTTGGGCGCGAGGATGATCTGGGCGATCGGCTCGATCACCTGCGTCCCCCAGCTTCCGGCGTCGCGCGAGAACGGCCAGCGCAGCATCACCGCGGCGCTCGGCATCGCCTGGGCGCTGCTGACATCGCCATGGCTGCCGTAGTTCGGCTGGTCGTTGAATTTGCGGGCGCTGTAGACGGCGCTGTCGACGTGCAGCGTGACCGACCAGAGATCACCCAGCGCGCCGCTGAACGGCCGCGCCCAGTTGAGCGACAGCCGGCCGCGCTCGGTATCGGTGCCGTTGTCGCGCATCACGTTGAACGCATCGGTGCGCACGCCGAGCCGCCCGCCCAGAACGTCCGGCCGGCTCACAAAATCGTATTCGGCGCGCGGCAGCACGAAGGGCAGCTTGCTGCTGTCCTGGCTGGTGGCCAGGCCCTGATAGAAGCGGGCGTCGACGCGCGCGTAGGCGCCCTGGCCGAAGCCCTCGAGATAGATCCGGCTGGTGAGAACGGAGCTGACGTTCTGGATCTTGAAGTCGCGGACATAGGTTGCCGAGCTCGCGCGCTGCAGGTCGAAGCCCCAGCGCCAGGTGTCGTTGATGGCGAAGTTGCCAATCGCGTCGATGTTGGCGCCGGCGGCATCGCCGTAGCGGGCGACGGAGCCATTCACGGTGAGGCGGCCGCTGTTGAAGGCGCGGCGGTACTGGAACTCGAGCCCGGGCCCGTCGGCGGTGGCAATGACCGGCGTCAGCGTCGCGTCCTGCTGGCCGTCGATCGCCCAGAAATAGGGAATGCGGACGAAGGCGCCGAGCCCCTTCGAATAGCCGATGCTCGGCACCAGCAGGCCGGACGCACGCTTCTCCGAGGGGTCGGGGTGCGTGAGGTAGGGCAGCCAGAACACCGGCACGCCGTAGATCTGGATCACCGCGTCGCGGTACTCGATGCGCTTGTGGTCGAGGTCCTGGATCGCGTCGCGGGCGCGGATCGCCCAGAGCGGCGGACGATCGGGGTGCGCGGCGCAGACCGGGCAGGTGCTGTAGACCACGCGCGACAGCTCGTTGAGGCGGCCATCGATGCGCTCGGCACCGTTGGCGGCAAGCTTGCCGCCCTGTTGCAGCGTCGCGCGCAGGTCCTTGAGCACGCCGTTCTTCATGTTGTCGGAAAGCTCGGCGTAGTCGCTGAACACGACCTGCCCGCCGGGCTCGAGCAGCACCACATGGCCCTTCGCCGCGGCGACCCCGGTGCGCCGATCGTAGGTGACGGTATCGGCGAGCAGCACGCGATCGGCCTGCCACAGCTCGACATGGCCGGACAGGCGGGCAATGCCGGTGCTGCGGTCGTAGCTCGCCTGGTCGGCCTGGTAGAACACCGGCGCATCGCGCGCGACCGGCGCGATCGGCCCGACCACGCCGCGTTCGCCGCCGGCGGGCGTGAAGCTCTGCGCCAGCGCGATGCCGGGCACGATCTGCCCCAGCAGCAGCAGGCCGGCGAAAGCGCCGCGGAGGCGGCGAGCGGGGAGGTTCGCGACCACGTTCTCAGCCGTCCTCGAGATGCAGCAGCAGCGCGGTCGCGAGCAGCAGCCCCGAGGCGGCGGGGGCCCAGGCCGCGAGCAACACCGGCAGCGTGCCGGCATCGCCGATCTGCTCGGCGAATTTGGCGAGCATGAACAGCGCGAAGCCGGCAACGACGCCGCTGCCCAGCATCCGCCCGACACCGCCGCGCCGCTGCGGGCGCATCGAGAACCCGGCGGCGAGCAGCGCCATCGTGCCGGCAAGCAGCGGCAGCGCCAGCAGCGACTGGAAGTGCAGCCGGTGGCGGACGGTGGAGAAGCCGGAACGTTTCAGGAGGCGAATGAAACCGGGCAGCGCCCAGACCCCGAACGTATCGGGCGAGGCGACGCTCTCCTGCACGCGGCGCACCGTCATGTCGGTGGCGAGCGTGAGGTTGGCCGGCGGCGTCGGCGGATTGCCCGGGGTGAGCACGCGCGCGGCAGACAGGCGCCAGGTGCCGGACGCGAGTTCCGCATGCCCGGACTCGATGCGCTCGATCAGCGCATTTCGGGCATCGAGGCGGAACACCGTCATGTGCGCCGCGGTCAGCGTGCCGTGCACCAGGGCGACGCCCGAGGCGTGCAGGATGGCAACGCCATCGGCCACCAGCCCGCGATCGGCCTGACGCACCCAGAGCTGCTGGCCGGCAAGCGCGAGCCCGCCGCCGTCGGTGCGCAGATAGGCCGCGTCCAGCGCGTCGGCGCGCGCGCGCATCGCCGCCGAGACCGGACTCATCACCGCGGTCGCGACGGCGCCGAGCAGGATGGCACTGAGCACCGGCCCGGCGAGGAACTGCCAGACCGAGACGCCGGCGCTGCGGACCACGACCAGTTCGTGCGAGCGCGCCAGGCGCCAGAAGGCGACGATGCCGCCGAGCAGGACGGCGAACGGCAGCACCTCCATCGTCATCCACGGCACGCGCAGGAACGCGATCTCGCCGACGATGCCCAGCGTCGCCGCCGGCTTGGTCTCGCTGCGGCGCAGCAGCTCGACGAAGTCGAACAACACCAGAATGGCGGTGAGGCCCGCCAGCATCGACGCGACCGCGGCCAGGAAGACGCGGGTGACATAGACCGCCAGGATCGTCGCGAGCTTCATGCCGGCACCCCCGACGGCGGCACCATGCGGCGCGGCACGGGCTCGCGATGCCGGGCGAACAACAGCCACGCGCAGACCAGGCCCGGCAGCAGCGCATGCACCCACATCAGCCAGACCAGCGCGACGTTGCGCGCCGCAAGGTTGTGGACGGCGAGGCCGAGGGCGACGAGGCCGGTCGCGATCAGCACCGCGGCGAACAATCGCATGCCGCCGCCATGGCGGCGGAACCGCCCGCCCAGGATCGCCGCCAGCGCCAGCAGCGCGTAGCTGATGCACGTGAACGGGCTGGTCAGGCGGCGATACGCCTCGGCCACCAGCTTGCCGGCGTCGCGCGCCTGCACCGTGCCGGGCGCCGGATCGAGCAGCTCGCCGAGCGACATCTCGGCCGGATTGCGAAACCGCGGCGTGTTGGAGCCGGCGTTCTCGGCCAACGCGATCGCGTTGCGCTTGAACGAGACGACCGCGAGCGCGCCCGTCTTCGGGTCCACCTGCTCGCGGCTGCCGTTGTAGAGCAGCACCGTGGGGGTGGCGCCGGTGCCGAGCAGGCGCCCGGTCTCGGCCAGCACCGTGACCGGCGAGTCGGCGTCGCGCTCGTCGTCGATCAGCAGCCCGTGCAGCGTGCCGTCGGGATCGCGCCGGCCGACATAGATGGTGAGCTTGTCGGTGACCTGGGTGAACACGCCCTCCTGCAGCAGGAACGCGGCGACGCGGTTGCGGATCGCAAACTGGTCTTCGCGGAAGGCGCCGAACGCCGTGGGCACGACCCAGATGTTCAGCACGAAGCCGAGGACCAGGCCGCCGAGCGCCAGCAGCAGCGCCGGGCGCGCCAGGCCCCAGTTGGAGACGCCGCAGGCGCGCATCACCGTCAGCTCGCGGTCCGAGGCCAGGCGCTGGTAGGCGAACAGCACGACGACGAAGACCGCGACCGGCAGGATGATGGCGACGAAGCTCGGCACCAGCAGTCCGGTGAGCTTGATGAAGGCCCACAGCGACAGGCCGCGATCGACGATCAGCTCGACGAAGCGCAGCGACTGCGTCATCCAGATCAGCGCCACCAGCCCGCCGGTGACGGCAACCAGTCCGAGCACGAGCTGGCCCAGGACGTAACGGTCGAGGCGCGACAGCGCGAACGCATGTCGCGGCGGGCGCCGCTCGGCGCCTGCACGATGGCGCCCGGATTGGCTCGGGTCGGCTGGCATCGCGAGACCTGTCCTGGGAGTCGCCAGTCTAGCCGGAAGCCACGGTGGGGCCAACGACGTCCGGCTCCGCCGCCGGCAGCAGCTTGCCGGGATTGAGCAGGCCGCGCGGATCGAGCGCCGCCTTGATGGCGCGCATCATCGCCAGCTCCGCCCCGCCACGCCAGGCGGGCATCAGGTAGGGCTTGAGCCGGCCGATGCCGTGCTCGGCGGAAAAGCTGCCGCCGAGCTCGCGCACCACGTCGCAGACCGCGTCCATGATGGCGTGATCCATGGCCAGGAAGGCAGCCGGGTCCATGCCCTCGGGCTGCAACAGGTTGAAGTGGATGTTGCCGTCGCCGACATGGCCGAACGGCACGACGCGGATGCCGGGCAGCAGCGCCTCGCACGCGGCGGTCCCGCGCGCCAGCAACTCCGCCACCAGCGAGACCGGCACCGAGACGTCGTTCTTGACGCTGGCGCCGGCGCGCTTCTGCGCCTCCGTGTGCTCCTCGCGCAGCTTCCACAGCGCCGCTTCCTGCGCCCCCGACTCGGCGATCGCGGCATCGAGCACGATGCCCGCCTCCATCGCCTCCGCGAGCACCGTCTCCAGCCCGCCGCGCAGATCCGCGTCCGGTCGCGGCGTCGCCAGGTCGATCAGCACGTAGTGCCCGGCCGGGGTGGCGAGCGGCCGCACCGCACCGGGAATGTGCGTGAACACCAGGTCGAGGCCGGCGCGCGCCATGTACTCGTAGGCGGCGAGCGCGGCGGCGTCGTGGCGCTGCAGGCGGGCGAGCAGGTCGAGCGTGGCCGCGGCCGAGGCCAGGGCGGCGAAGGCGACGCAGCGCGTGGCCGGGCGCGGCACCAGCTTGAGCACGGCGGCGGTGATGATGCCGAGCGTGCCCTCCGAGCCGACGAAGAGCTGGCGCAGACAGTAGCCGGTGTTGTCCTTGCGCAGCCGCCTGAGCCCGTCCCAGACCGTGCCATCGGCAAGCACCACCTCGAGGCCCAGCACCAGGTCGCGCGCGTTGCCGTAGCGCAGCGTGTTGTTGCCCCCGGCATTGGTGGCGAGGATGCCGCCGACCCGCGCCGAGCCCTCCGAGCCGATCGACAGCGGCAGCAGGCAGCCGGCATCCGCCGCCGCGTCCTGGGCGGCGCGCAGCGTCGCCCCGGCCTCGACGGTCAGCGTCAGATCGACGGCATCGACCGCGCGCACCCGCTCCAGCCGCGCCAGCGAGAGCACCACCTGCCGGCCCGATTCATCCGGCACCGCGCCCCCGACCATGGACGTGTTCCCGCCCTGCGGCACGACCGCGACCCCGGCCGCGGCACAGAGCCGCATCGCCGCGGCAACCTCGGCGGTGCTCGCCGGGCGCAGCAGCGCCGGCGTCCGACCATGGTAGAGGCCACGCCAGTCGGTCTCGCAGGGCGCGAGATCGGCGGGATCGGTAAGCACGCCGGCAGGGCCGAGCGTCTCGCGCAGGCGGCCGATCAGCGCCGCGATGTCCGGGTTCGCAGTGTCCATCGCCGAAGGGTTCCTCTGGCTTTCCATCCGCGTCAACGGGGGGCGGCGGCGCGGGCCAGGCGATCGTTGATCGCAGCCCCCAGGCCGCCGCCGGGGACCGCCATCGCGGCGATGCGCCGCAGGCCGCGCGCGGTGCCCTCGGCGTCCAGCCACCGCAGCCCCTCGAACAGGCGCGCGGCCGCCTCGACCGGATCGCGGCGCGCCGAGAGCTGGAACACGGCACCGGCGCCGGCGAGCGGCGGGCCGAACGCCAGCAGCGCCTCGTCGGTGCCGACCGAGGTCGCCTCGAGGCGCAGCGGCAGCGACGGCGCGTAGTGCGAGGCGAGCTGGCCCGGCGCCCGCGGCGCGGCGGCCGGACTCGTGGCCTCGCCGACCGGACCGACCAGCGCCTCGATCGCCTCGCGCGGCACGCCGCCATGGCGCAGCAGCACCGGCGGTCCGGCGAGGTCGAGCACCGTGCTCTCGACGCCGACGGGACACGGGCCCGAATCGAGAACCGCGGCGATTCGCCCGCCGAGTTCCGCCATCACGTGCTCGGCGCGAGTCGGACTGATCCGGCCGGAACGATTCGCCGAGGGGGCGGCCACCGCCTCGCCCACCGCTGCGAGCAGCACCTGCGCGACGGCGGTGGCTGGAACGCGGACCGCCAGCGTGGCCAGCCCCGCGCCGGCCAGCAGCGACACCTTGCAGTCGGCGCGCCGCGGCAGGACCAGCGTCAGCGGGCCCGGCCAGAAGCGCGTGGCGAGCGCCCTGGCCATCTCGTTATCCGCCACGTCGCGGAAGGCGGCATCCGCCGATAAATAATGACATATCAGCGGATTGAAGCGTGGTCTTCCCTTCGCTTCGTAGATCCTGGCAACCGCCTCGCCGTCGGCCGCTCGGGCGCCCAGGCCATAGACGGTCTCGGTGCCGAAGGCGACCAGCTCGCCCGCGAGCAGGAGCGCGGCGGCACGCGCGATGCCGGCCGGATCGGCAGCAAGGAGTTCGGTCACGGCGCCGTCCGGGCGTCAGCGCCGGCCGGTGCAGATGAAGCCCGGATTCTCCCAGCCCGGCTTGCCGTAGCGCAACTCGCCGCCGTCGAGTCGCAGAACGCGGCCGCCGGCGGCCTCCAGCATCGCCTGCGCGGCGGCGGTGTCCCATTCCATGGTGCGCCCGAAGCGCGGATAGAGGTCGGCGGAGCCGTCGGCGACGCGGCAGAATTTGAGCGCACTGCCCATGTGGACGATGTCCGCGACGTGGCGCCCCGCGAGGAACGGGGCGAGGCGCGGGTCATCGCTGTAATGGCGCGAGGCGACGACGACGATGCCCGCTTCCGGCTCGGTGCGAGCGCTGATCGGCTGCATGCCCGCCGCGTCGCGCCGCCAGGCGCCCTTGCCGACGATGCCGCCATAGACGGTCCCGGCCACCGGCGCCCCGACCGCGCCGAGCACGGCGCACCCGTTCTCGACCAGGCCCACGCAGACCGCGAAATCATCCCGCCCCCTGGCGAACTCGCGCGTGCCGTCGAGCGGATCCACCAGCCAGAAGCGCTGGCCGGGCTCGGTGATGCGCCCGGCGGCGACCTCCTCCTCCGCGACCACGGCGATCTCCGGCGTCGCCGCGCGCAGGCCGGCGGTGATCAGCGCCTCGGCGGCGTGGTCCGCTTCCGTCACCGGCGTGTCGTCCTGCTTGTTGCGGGTGGCGAAGCCACGGGCGCGGACCGCGAGGATCGCCTCGCCGGCGCGTGCCGCCAGCGTCATCGCGAGATCGAGGAGCTTGTCGTGCTGCATGCGCCGCTTATGACCGATCGCCCGGCGCCGGCCAATCGCCGCAAGCGCGCGCCCGCCATTTTCGACGGCGCGCCGGCTCTCGTTCCCCCTGGCCACCCCCACTTGGCCACCCCCACTTGGCCATCCCCCCTGGCCATTCGTCCTTGCGCTGCTAGGCTTGCCGCCAGCAACCAGGAGTGAGAGCGCATGCCCGATTTCGCCTTCGCCAAGCCCGCCCTGCCCAAGGCCGGGGCGCTGGTGCTGTTGATCGCCGAGGGCGAGGCGCCATGGGCAGCGGCCGACAGCGCTTCCGGCGGCGGCATCGCCCGCGCCCTGAAGGCGGCGGAGTTCACCGGCAAGAAGGGGCAGAGCTGCACCATCCTCGCCCCGGCGATGCCGGGCGGCACGGTTTCGCGCGTCGTCGCGGTGGGCCTGGGCAAGACGGGCGAACTCACGCGACTCGGCGCGGAGGAGGCGGGCGGCACCGCGGCGGCGCTGCTGGCGCGCGAGCCGCACGCGACGGTGGCCGCCCAGGGTCTGACCCCTGGCCTCGCCGCCGCGGCCGCGACCGGCATGGCGCTGCGCGCCTGGCGCTTCGACCGCTACCGCACGACCGAGAAGGACAGCGAGAAGCCGCGGCTGGCCAAGGTCACGATGCTGACCGAAGACGTCGCCGCCGCGCGCGCCGCGCACACGCCGATGGCCGCCGTCGCCGACGGCGTGTTCCTGACCCGCGAACTGGTCGCCGAACCGCCCAACGTGCTCAACCCGGCGGAGCTGGCCGAGCGCTGCCGCAGGCTCGAGGCGCTCGGCGTCAAGGTCGAGATCTTCGGGCCGAAGGAGCTGAAGAAGCTGGGCTTCGGTGCGCTGCTGGGCGTGGCGCAGGGCAGCGCCAACGAGCCGCGCATGGTGGTGATGCACTGGAACGGTGCCGGCGCGCGCGCCGGCCGCGGCCACAAGGACGCACCCGCGCCGCTCGCCTTCATCGGCAAGGGCGTGACCTTCGACAGCGGCGGCATTTCCATCAAACCCGCCGCCGGCATGGAGGACATGAAGTGGGACATGGGCGGCGCCGGCACCGTGGTCGGGCTGATGGCCGCCCTCGCCGGGCGCCGCGCCAAGGTCGATGCGGTGGGGCTCGTGGGCCTGGTCGAGAACATGCCCTCCGGCACCGCGCAGCGGCCGAGCGACGTCGTCCGGACCGCCTCGGGCCAGACCGTCGAGGTGATCAACACCGACGCCGAGGGCCGGCTCGTGCTCGCCGACGTGATCTGGTACTGCCAGAATCGTTTCGCGCCCCGCTTCATGATCGACCTCGCGACGCTGACCGGCGCGATCATCGTCGCGCTCGGCCACGACTACGCCGGGATCTTCAGCAATGACGATACACTGGCAAAACAGATCCAGGACGCGGGCGAGGCCACTGGCGAGAAGCTGTGGCGGATGCCGCTGGCCGAAACCTACGACAAGCAGCTCAAGTCCGATATCGCCGACATGAAGAACGTGGGCGGCCGGCCGGGCGGCGCGATCACCGCGGCGCAGTTCATCCAGCGCTTCGTCAACGGCAAGACCTGGGCGCACCTCGATATCGCCGGCACGGCCTGGAGCAGCAAGGACGCTCCCTGCGTGCCCAAGGGAGCGACCGCGTTCGGCGTGCGCCTGCTCGACCGCCTGGTCGCCGACCACTACGAGAAGTAGCGGCGGGAGCGCGCGCTTGGCCGGATTCTCGCGCGTCGCGGTGCGGGCGGTGGCGATTGCGCCCGGCCGCGTGCCGATCGCTACCCCCTCCCCGGCGGGTGCTGCGGACCCGTTCGAGGATGGCTGGTGCGACGGCCGGCGGCATCTGCGCGGACCCATCGCCGCCTGCGCCGCGGCACTCGCGACGGTGCCGCACGCCGCCCTCGACGCGCGCGGGCTGGCCGCCGGCGCTGCGGTCGAGCTGGCGCGCCGGGTGGTGGAACGAAGCTGGCGCTGGGAGGCACTGAAACGCGAACGCGAGACGGCGCTGGCGAGGCTCGACGTGGTGACCGACGCGCCGGTGCCGTTCGCGACGGGCTGGGCGCGGCTGGCGGCAGCACTGGCGGGGCAGGATCTCTGCCGCGAGCTGGTCGCCATGCCGGCCAACCTGCTGACACCCGTCACCTTCTCGCACCGTCTGGCGGCGCTCGAGGAAATCGGCATCGGCGTCGAAGTGCTGACGCGCGGCGACCTGCGCCGCGCCGGGCTGCGCGGGCTGCTCGCCGTCGGACACGCGAGCGCGAACCCGCCGCGGCTGGTCGCGCTCAGCTGGCCCGGCGACGGGAGCTGGCGCGACGGCGACGGCGGGGCGGTCCCGCTCGCTTTC
>JAJXSZ010000073.1 GCA_021784255.1 Pseudomonadota bacterium
CGCGGGGCGCGGCGGAGCGCCTCGATGGCCCGGCGTGTAAAGTATGCCTCCGCCGGCGAGCGCGGCTCCGGCCGATGGCTGGCAAGCCAGGTCTCGATCATGGCGTTCGCGTTCTCCGGCAGGGCCTGGTAGCCGTCGCGATAGATGATCTCCTGGATCGCGGCATTTTCGATGCGCCCCCGGGCCTGGCGAACCCACCGCGCATACTGGCGTCGCACATCTCTCCAGCGCCACCACGACAGCGGGCGGAAACGAAAGGTCGCCGCCGCGACGCCAATGACGCGCTGCGAGTCCCAGGTGGTCTCGGTCGGCCGGAAGTCGTGCGCGGCGATCGAACCGAGCAGACCGTCGCCGCGATAGAGCTGAACCGGCAGGCGCACGCCCAGCTCCGCAAATCGCCGGACGAAGCCCGCCGACATCGCGTAGAGCTGGCCGTTGACCACTCCCCCGGCGAGCGTCGCTGCGGCTGTCGCGGCGGCGGAGCGCCCTGCGGTGGGAACTCCGGACGCGATGTGCGCCTGCGGATGCTGCTCGGCGGCGTCTCGCAAGGCTCGCAGCGCCCCGTCGCCGATCTCGGCGTAACCGTCGACCGCGACATAGAGCTTCGCCTCGCCATGCAGCTGGCGCAAAAACACGTTGATCGCGTTCGACTTGTCGGCGCGCGCAATTCGATAGACCGACATGCCCGCGTGGAGCAGCGGAACCGCGCGCAGGCGTGCCTCGCTGGTGTCCGTCGTGCCGTTCAGCAGCACCGAGATATGCGTGGCGGAATTGCCGGCTGCGCGGTCGATGGCCGCCACGCATCGGGCGATCGCGTCGCCCTCGTTCGCCGCGAAGACCGCGACATGAAAATCGAGCATGCTTCCCGCCCGTTGCTGATCCGGCATCATCGACGACCCTGACAGGCTCGACACGGAAAGGCTCAGGGCGCACCCGCCGTCCGTCGGCCTCCAGCACAGGGAACACCAGACCCGGCGGGTGCGCAACGACTTCGCCGCGCGCCGGCAGGTGCGCCGCCAGGGTCACCGCAAGGCCGCCGACCGTGTCGATGTCGGCCCCCGCGCCTCCTGCGTGAGCACCGCGCCGGGCCGTTCCTCGCAGGCGCCTCGGCACGGACACGAGGTATTGGCCTTCGCGTCCTCGATAATTCAGCTTGTCCCGGGTTCCATTCGTTTCCGGACGACATCGCTCGCCTCGACCAAACTGGACCTGCCAGGAGCCACCGAAGTCCGCCTCAACCGCGCCGAGCGCCTGCTCTCCGTCACCTTCGAGGACGGCCACGCCACCGGCATCTATTCCTGGGACCTCCTGCACCGGCTCGGCCGCGAGCGCGGGCACCGCTGGCGCGCCTATCTCCAGGCCCTGGAACAGGCGGGCGTCTCGCGGTGACCGGAACCGGGCCGCGTCCGCTCAGCGACCGAACACCCCGGCCAGAGGCGCGGTGAACTGGCGCAAGTCGGCGCCGATCGCGGCGTAGAACTCGGGCGAGGGAGAGCCGTAAGGGATCCGCTGGTAGACGAACAGCACCAGGAAATTCGTCACGGCCCCGACCGCCGCGAGCAGCAGCGCGACCCCGACCGTCCGGTCACGCGGCCCCAGGCGCGCGAGACCGAGCCAGGCGCCAAGCTGCAGCAGCGGGTAAAATTCGATCCGGTACCGCAACGCCATGCTGACCGCGGTCATGATCAGCACCGCCGGAATGGCGAGCCCGGCGAGCAGCATGCCGGCGCCGGGACCAACGCGCGCCCCGCCACGCGAACGCCACCCGGCGAGGGCGAGGAACAGCAGCAGCGGGTCGGAAAGCAGGAAGGTACCGGGCGGAAATTCAGCGCTCTCGACCCAGTAGGACATCGGACCATGCAGCAGGAACTGCCCGTTCGGCCCGACGATGGCCCCGATCGGGAACCAGTAATAGAGCGCCCCGAGCCAGAGGCGCCCGAGACTGAACAGGCCGCGCGCCTCGACCGCGAGGCGCTGCGGCGCGTAATGGTGGGTCCAGAGATAGTCGGTGAAATTGGCGAAGGTCAGGGGATTGCCCCACCGCTCGTAATTCACACCCGCCGTTGCCCCTGCAAACAGCAGCAGGATGACGAGCGGGGCCACGAAGCGCCAGGTGAACGCGCGCGGCACCAGGCCTCGCCACCCGCCGCCCTCCAGCCAGGCGAGCCGCAGCATCAGCAGCCCCAGCGCGGCATAAAGACCGGTCGCGGTCGAGACCCGGGTGTTGAGCACGAGCCCGGCAGCGACCGCCATCCAGCACAGGCGGCCCGTCGTGAAGCCCTCTTCGCGCAGCAGGCCGCGAACCGCGAGCAGCACGAACCCGGCGGCAAGAGCGCCATCCCAGTCCACCACCTCCTGGTAGATCGACGGTCTCAGAAAGCCATAAAAGGGGCCGAACAGGATCGCCATGGCCAGGATCGCCGCCATGGCGGGTGACGCGCCGGCGGCACGGTGGGCGGAGCGCGCCGCCTCGGCAACGCACCACACGGCGAGGACCGAGGCAACGAGGCACAAGACCCGCGTGACATCCTGCCCGATGCCGCCGACGAGAAGCAGCGGCAGGCGCACCAGGGCAAGCACGATGCCGACATAGGAATAGACCCTGCCGTTGCGGGCGAACCCCTCGAAGCCGATCGTTGCCGGGGCGACATCGAAACGGCCTCGTAACAGGTGCGTCAGCATGGAGTTGAACACCATGCCGTCATGCACCGGCGCGAACAGCCCCCCGCCAGCGGCAAGCGGCACCGCGTAGAGCGCCAGTGCCGCCACCGCCAGCAACCATGGCGACAGCAGGTTTGCCGGTTCAGAGCTCATGGTGCCGCGGCCTGCCGGCGCACCCGCACCCGCCGCACCCGCCGCCCGTCCGCCTCCAGCACGCGGAACAGCAGGCCCGACGGGTGCGCAACGACTTCGCCGCGCGCCGGCACGTGCCCCGCCAGGGTCACCACGAGGCCGCCCACCGTGTCGATATCGGCCCCCCGCTCCTCCTCCGTGAGCACGGCGCCAAGCCGTTCCTCGAAGGCCGCGATCGGCAGTCGTGCATCGACATCGAGCACCCCCTCGCCGCGCTCGGACAGCATCGGCCCCGGCGGCTCGTCGTGCTCGTCGGAAATATCGCCGGTGATGGTCTCGACCAGGTCCTCGATCGTCACCAGCCCGTCGATGCCGCCATACTCATCGACCACCAGCGCGAGGTGCATGCGCGCCTGGCGCATCTGCGCGAGCAGGTCGAGCACCGGTATCTGCGGTCCCACCAGCAACGGCCGGCGCAGCAGCGCCTCCAGCCGGAACGCCTCGGGCGCTCCGGTGTAGCCGAACACGTCCTTGATGTGGACCATGCCGACGATGTCGTCGAGCTGCTCGCGATAGACCGGCATGCGCGAATGCCCCTCGGCGCGGATCTGCGCGATCGCCCCGGCAAGCGAGGTGTCGAGCCGGATCGCGACGATGTCGGCGCGTGGGATCATCACGTCATAGGCGCTCTTGCCGCGCAGCCGGAGCACGTTCTCGATCAGCGCGCGCTCCTGGCGGTCGAGCGCGACCACCTCGCCCGGTGCCGCCGGCGTCTCCGCCGCCTCCTCGACCAGCTCCGCGATGCTCTCGCGCAGGCTCGGCTCCGGGCGGTGCAGCAGCGCCCGCAAATGTTCCCGGATCGTCACGACATCACCGGCGCGCGCCGGACCTTCCAGGGATTGGGCACGCCGAGGCGGGCGAGCCGGCGCGCCTCCGCCCTCTCCATCCGCCGCGCCTCGCCCGCGGCGTGATGGTCGAGCCCGTCCAGATGCAGCAGCCCGTGCAGCAGGAGATGCGCGACATGGTCCGCCACGCGCTTGCCCTCCGCGGCCGCCTCGCGCGCCACCACGCCGCGCGCCAGCACGATCTCGCCTGCAAGCCCCGCGCCGGATGGAAAGGTCAGCACATTGGTCGGCTTGTCGCGCCCGCGATGGCGCGCATTGAGCCGCCGCACCGCGCGGTCGGAATCGAGCACGACGACGACCGCCGCATCGCCGCAGACGCGCCGCACCAGCCGCTCGATGCCGGCCACGCGCCGCCAGGCGGGATCGGCGATGACGAGTTCCGGTCCCGCTCCGGGCGGTGGCCAGGCAGGGTGATCAGGCGGCATCGCCCTCCGTACCCCGCGCCCGCCGCGAGCGTGTCTCGCGCTCGGCCGCGGCGCGCTGGTCGTAGGCATCGACGATCGCCGCCACCAGCGGATGGCGCACCACGTCGCGCTTGTCGAAACGGCAGACGGCGATTCCCGGCACGCCCTCCAGGGTCTCCAGCGCGTCGCGCAGGCCCGAGCGCGTGCCGGCCGGCAGGTCGACCTGGCTGAGGTCGCCGTTGATCACCATGCGGGTGCCCTCGCCCATGCGCGTGAGCGCCATCTTCATCTGCACCGGCGTGGTGTTCTGCGCCTCGTCGAGGATGACGAAGGCGTGCGCCAGCGTCCGCCCGCGCATGAAGGCGAGCGGCGCCACCTCGATCTCGCCGCTGCCCAGCCGCTTCACCACCTGCTCGGCCGGCATCATGTCGTAGAGCGCGTCGTAGAGCGGGCGCAGATAGGGATCGACCTTGTCCTTGAGGTCGCCCGGCAGGAAGCCGAGCCGCTCGCCGGCCTCCACGGCCGGGCGCGACAGCACGATGCGGTCGATGCGCTGGGTCTGCAGCATCGCCACCGCCTGGGCGACCGCGAGATAGGTCTTGCCGGTGCCGGCGGGGCCGAGCGCGAACACCATCTCGTGCGTGGCCAGCGTCTCCATGTAGCGGGCCTGGCCGGGACTGCGCGCGGCGACCGCGCCGCGGCGGGTGCGGATCGCGGGGATGTCGGCGAGCGGCAGGCGCGGATCCTCGATATCGGCGAGCCGGATCGCCGCCTCCACCTCGCTCATGCCCACCGCCTCGCCGCGCTCGAGCTTGCGGTAGAGCCCGTCGAGCGCGCCGCGCGCCGCCTCCACCCGGTCGCTGTCACCGGCGATCGCGATCCGGTTGCCGCGGCAGGACAGCCGCACCCCGAGCCCCTGCTCCAATCGCACCAGGTGCCGGTCGTGGTCGCCGAGCAGCAGCGGCAGCAGGGCGTTGTCGGCGAAATCGAGGGTGATGGCCCTCGCAGAACCATGGGCGGCGGCCGTCGCGGTGATGTGGGTCAAGCGCAGGCGAGCTCCTCGGTTTGGGGAAGGGGTTCGGCGGCGAGTGAGTTGGGGCGTCCTTCGATGATGCGCACGGCCGTCTCGGTGCCGATCACGGATGCCGGGCCGGTCATGTGCACCGGCTGCAGCCAGGGCGAGCGGCCCGCCACCTGGCCGCGATGGCGGCCCTGCCCGGTGAACAGCACCTTGATCACCTTGCCGGCGCAGCCCCGGTTGAAGTCGGCCTGCTGGTCGCGCAGCAGAACCTGGATGTCGGCGAGGCGGCGATCCTTTTCAACCTCGGCGATCTGCGCCGGCGCACCGGCGGCCGGCGTGCCCGGTCGCGGCGAATACTTGAAGCTGAACGCCTGCGCGAAGCCGACGTCGCGGATCAGCGCCAGCGTCGCCTGGTGGTCGGCCTCGGTCTCGCCGGGGTGGCCGGCGATGATGTCGGTGGACAGCGCCAGGTCCGGCCGCGCCGCGCGCAGCCGCTCGGCCAGCCTTCGGTAGTGGTCCGCCGTATGGCCTCGGTTCATCGCCGCCAGCACCCGGTCCGAGCCCGACTGCACCGGCAGATGCAGGAACGGCACGAGGCCCGGCACCTCGCGGTGCGCGGCGATGAGGTCCGCGTCCATGTCGCGCGGGTGCGAGGTCGTGTAGCGCAGGCGCAGCAGGCCGGGGATCGCGGCCAGCTCGCGGATCAGCCGCCCGAGCCCGCCGGAGCGCCCGTTGCCCAGATCGCCATGCCAGGCGTTCACGTTCTGGCCGAGCAGCACGATCTCGCGCGCCCCGCCGGCGACGAGTTGCCGCGCCTCGGCCAGCACCGCCGGCATCGGCCGGCTCGCCTCCGCGCCGCGCGTGTAGGGCACGACGCAGAACGAACAGAACTTGTCACAGCCTTCCTGGATGGTCAGGAACGCCGAGATCGCTGGGGCCGCGCTTTCCGGCAAATGGTCGAATTTGCTCTCGGCCGGGAACTCGGTCTCGATCACCGCCCCCGCCGCGCGGGCGGCGCGGGCGACCATCTCCGGCAGGCGGTGATAGGTCTGCGGTCCCATCACGATATCGACGAAGGGCGCGCGGGCGACGATCTCCCGCCCCTCGGCCTGCGCCACGCAGCCGGCCACGGCGAAGATCATGCCCGGCCGCACCTGCTTCAGCGGGCGCAGGCGGCCGAGCTCGGAAAACACCTTCTCGGACGCGTTCTCACGGATATGGCAGGTGTTGAGGATGACCATGTCGGCATCCTCCGCCCGGTCCGTCGGCGCATAGCCGAGTGGGGCGAGCACGTCCTGCATGCGGGCGCTGTCGTAGACGTTCATCTGACAGCCCCAGGTGATGACGTGCAGCCGCCGCATCGCCCGCGCGTCGTTGGCCCGCGCGTCGGTCGTCATGAGGGCAACAGCCCGGCCGGAAGGAGCCGGGACGGCGTGACCGTCCGGCGCGAGGCGCCACCGGCGGATGCGGTCAGGCGCAAGGGACGGCAGAATTCCTTGGCATTGCGATCACTTTCGCAGCAGTCTCAGTGACTTTGTCAAGCATTGACTTTGGCGACGACCGGCTTTTGCCCGGCCCTGGCGCGGTCACGCCCCGCCCATGGCGCGGTCACGCATAGACGGCATCGGGCGGCGCCGGCGCCACGTCGGTGATCGCCGGCTCGCGGTTCTGCCGCAGCGTCGCCGCGCCGTCGGCGACCACATGCCAGGCAACGGCGGCAAGGGCCTTGCGGTCGGCGAAGTCCGCCGGGTCGATGGCCGGGGCGTGCAGGACACTCGCGCGCAGGCCGCGCTGGCGCAGCAGCCGCCAGGCATGCGGCAGCAGGTCCATATCGGCATACCAGGCAAAGAGGGCCCGGCTGGACCGCCCGGCCGGCAGGAACCCGACCCGGTCATAGACCAGCGAGATCGGGCAGACGATCGGCGCGACCGCCGCGCCGCCGGCCGCCGTGAACGGGGCCGCGGCGGCGAAAAACGTGGGCCGGAACGCCAGCACCCGGGTGCCGTCGGAGCTGGTGCCCTCGGGGAACAGGATCAGGTTGTGCCCGCCCGCCAGCCGCTCGCGCATCGCGTCGCGCTCGCGCCCGGTGGTGACCCGCCGGCGCTCCACAAACACGGTGCGGCCGAGCCGCGCGATCAGCCCGATCGCCGGCCAGGAGCGCACCTCGCCCTTGGAGACGAAGGCAGCCGGCAGCATCGCGCCGAGCACCAGGATGTCGAGCCAGGAGGAGTGGTTGGCGACGAAGACCACGGGACGGCCGGACGGGTCCGCACCGGCAAGCCGCACCTCGCGCAGGGAAAGACCGACGCAGAAGCACATCCCCCGCCAGTAGAGGCGCGGCATGGCCACCTTCGCCTCGCCCGGCAGCAGCAGGCACAGGGCCTGAACGGGGGTGCACAGCGCCGACCACAGCACGACGGCGGTCATGCGCACGACCGCGAGCGCGGTCCGCGACCAGTCCTCGTCGATCGGCCTTTGCCGCATCGCGTCGAACGGATCGGCATCGGGCGGCAGGGCCTGGCTGCGCGCGCGCCGGCCGGGCGGCGGCATTTTCATCATGCGCGCATCTCCATCCACATCGCGGCTGGCCACCTCGCGGCTGGAACGAAACTCACGACCTTCTCCTAGCCTCCCGGGCAGCGCCGGATCATGAAATCATGATGATTATTGTCGCCGAATCTCGTGGCAAAGGCATGGCGGGTCGGCGCAAGCAGCGGATGGCGGCGTCGGCGATGCTCGCCTACAGCACGCGGCGACTGACGATCCGCTGTCAGCGACGCCGCGCCCTCTGCAACGGACCGTGGCCACGACCTTCGCAAGGGAGACACGACGCCGCATGCTCCGGCCGACGCCACCGACGACCGCCCCGCTGCCGATCGCTTCGCGCGCCGCGGAAGCGCCATCCACCGAAGCGTGGGGCCTGCTGCTGACCCTCTCGCTGCCCTGGGGCGGCAGCTTCGTCTTCTACCGGCTGCTGGCGGGCAGCCTGCCGGCGCTGGTCACGGTCTGGAGCCGGGTGGCGCTGGCGGCACCGGTCCTGTTCCTGCTGCTGTGGCTGCGCGGCGACCGCGCGCATCTGCGCTGGCGCGACATCGCGGTGATGGCGGTGCTCAACAACCTCGTCCCGTTCAGCCTGCTCGCCTGGGGCGAGACGCAGGTGACGGCTGGGCTCGCGTCGGTGCTGAACGCGACCACCCCGGCCTTCGCGGTCATCATCGCGGCGCTGTTCGGGGCCGAGGCGCTGTCGCGCGAGCGGGTCCTGGGCTGCGTGCTCGCCTTTGCCGGCGTCCTGGTCCTGATCGGCCCCTCGGTGCTGGCGGGCGGCGACGTGCTGGGCGGGCTTGCCTGCCTCGGCGCTGCCTGCAGCTACGGCTTTGCCGCGCTGTGGGGACGACGGTTGCGCGGCACCCCGCCGCTGGCCGCCGCCGCCGGCCAGTGCCTGGCCAGCGCGGTACTGTTGCTGCCGGTGATGGTGGCGGTGGACCGGCCCTGGGCGCTGCCGATGCCAGGGCTCGGCACCTGGGCTGCGATCCTCGGCCTCGCCTGGGTCAGCACCGCGCTTGCCTACGTGATCTTCTTTCGCATCGTGGTCGTCTCCGGGCCGCAGAACGCGATGCTGGTCACCTTCCTCACCCCGGTGACCGGCCTGCTGCTGGGCGCGCTCTTTCTCGGCGAGACGATCATGGCGCGCATGATCGGGGGCCTGGTGGTCATTGCCGCCGGACTGGTCGCGATCGACGGGCGCCTGGCCCGCCACCTCGCCCGCTGGCTGGCCTGAGACCGCCGCCGGCCGCGACCTGCCCTTGCCAGGAAGCGCGCGCCGGGCGATCCGTCGCCCATGGACCTCACCATCGCCACCTGGAACATCAACTCGCTGCGGCTGCGCCGGGACCTGCTTGGCTCGCTGCGCGACGCCATCGACCCCGACGTGATCTGCCTGCAGGAAACCAAGGTGCCGGACGAGCTGTTCCCGGAGGAACTCGGCCCCGCGCTCGGCTACCCGCACGTCGCCCGCCGCGGCATGAAGGGCTACAACGGCGTTGCGATCTTCTCGCGCGTGCCGCTGCGGCCGGTGGCGAAGACGCCCGACTGGTGCGGCCGCGGCGACTGCCGCCACCTCGCGGTGCGGCTCGCGCTGCCGGCGGGAGAGGTCGAGCTGCACGATTTCTACGTCCCCGCCGGCGGCGACATCCCCGACCGCGCGGCAAACGAGAAGTTCGGCCACAAGCTCGACTTCATCGCCGAGGCCCGGACGCATTTCGCCTCCCGGCGCCTCCGCCGCACGGTGCTGGTGGGCGACCTCAACATCGCGCCGCTCGAACACGATGTCTGGAGCCACCGCCAGTTGCTCGACGTGGTGAGCCACACGCCGGTCGAGACC
Source organism: Pseudomonadota bacterium (assembly GCA_021784255.1). Taxonomy (GTDB): domain Bacteria; phylum Pseudomonadota; class Alphaproteobacteria; order Acetobacterales; family Acetobacteraceae; genus JAJXXT01. The sequence continues at coordinate 9,505 of JAJXSZ010000073.1, forward strand.
GAGGGACTGCTCGCCTGGCAGCGGGCCGGATTCCGCGACGCCGTGCGCCACCTGATCCCCGAGCCCGAACGCCTCTACACGTGGTGGTCCTATCGCAACCGCGACTGGCGCGGGTCGGATCGTGGCCGGCGGCTGGACCATGTCTGGGTGAGCCCGGACCTGCTCGACCGGGTCGCCAAGGTGCGGGTGCTGAAAGACGCGCGCGACTGGCCGCGCGGCAGCGACCACGTGCCGGTCGCAGCGACGCTGCGGCTGGCGTAGAGCCCGCCGCGCGGTAGCGGCCCGAGCGGGGCAGGCGCAGACCGATCGAAGGCCGCTCCGGCCCCGGCGGCAGGCCAGGCGGCGGCAGGTCAGGCGGCGGCCGCGACCGCGCCGGCGGCGGGATTGAGCCGGTAGCCGCGCCCCTCGGTCTCGATCATCTCTCCCGCGGGATCGCCGAGCTTGCGGCGCAGGCGGTAGACATGGGTTTCGAGCGTGTGCGTCGAAACCTTGGAATTATACCCCCACACCGCCGCGAGCAGGGTCTCGCGCGGCACCGCGAGGGGACCGGCGCGATGGAGGAACTTCAGGATCGCGGCCTCTTTCTCGGTGAGGCGGATGCGCTGGCCCGCGGCGTCGGTGAGCGAGCGGGCCGACGCGCTGAAACGGAACGAGCCGAGCTGCAGTGTCGCCTCGTCGCTGTTCTCCTGGTTGCGCAGCTGGGCGCGCAGCCGCGCCAGCAACTCCCGCAGGCGGAACGGCTTGGCGATGTAGTCATTGGCGCCCGCATCGAGGCCACGCACGATATCCGCCTCCGTCGCATGCGCCGAGACGATCAGGATCGGTATCCGCAGGCCGAGCTGGCGCATCCGCGCGCAGAAGACGAGCCCGTCCCCGTCCGGCAGCGCGACCTCGAGCAGGATCGCGTCGAACCCCGGCGGCCCGGCAAGCACCATGCGTTCCGCCTCGGCCAGGTTCGCCGCCCCGTGCGGCGCGAACTCCCCGCCATGGCCGAGCTGTTCGGCCAGCAATGCGCGCACCGCGGCATCGTGGTCGACGATCAGGATCGGACGCATCGGTCGCTGACGGGCTGCAGCCATCCTTATCCTTTCGCGGCGCCCCGGCCGGGGCCCGGCGCGGATCGCCGTCATCGTGGTGGCGAACGCCGCCGGGTCAAGTCAAATCGGCGTTACAGCCGCCATGCGGCGGTCCGCGCCGCCCGGTGACTCCCGATTGGCCGCATTTGTCCCTACATGGGGTGACCAAACGTTGCGAACGATTGCCCCGCATGCCCGCCCAACCCGTACCAGCCCGTCCCGAACCCTCCCCGCCGCGCTTCGCCGCGCTGCGCGCCGTCCATCGCGCGGTGGCGGAGCTGCGCGGCGGCGCGCCGCTCGTCCTTGCCGGCGCCGAGCGCTGGCTGCTGCTCGCCGCCGAGACCGCCGCCCCCTCCGCCATCGCCGAGTTCGAGGCCCTGGCCTCGGCGCCGTTGCTGCTGCTCGAGCCGGCCCGCGCCGCCGCGGTGCTGCATCGTCCGCTCGAGCCGACGCCGCAGGCGCTCGCCCTGACGGGGCTGGCT
>JAJXSZ010000074.1 GCA_021784255.1 Pseudomonadota bacterium
GTCGCCCGCCATCGCGGCCGCGAGATCGTCGCGGTAGTGGTCGGCCAGCAGCAGGGCGCGGGGCGTGCCGTCGATCTCGAGCCGCAGCAACAGCGGCTGGCCCGGCCGCGCCGCGTCGCGTGCCCAGCCCGACGCGCCGGCGGGGCAGGCCTCGTCGATGGCGCCCTCCGGCGGTCCGGCCGGCGGCAGGCGTGTTGCCGCCAGGGCTTCCACCAGCCCCGGCAGGAGCGCCTCGGGCGCCAGGGCCGCGAACGGCGCGTCGAGATGGAGTTCCACGATGTCGATGCGGTCCGGCGGCGTGACCCGGCGGATCGCGATTCCGTCCACGAGAAAGCGCGCCGGCGCGCCCAGCCCCTCCGCGAGCGGCAGCACCTGGTCCGGCGCCACCAAGAGATCGGTCGAGGGCATTCCGGCGCCGAGGCTGCCTGCGGCAACCGCCACCCACCAGGCGGCACGGCCCGCGATATCGCGGGCGATCACGAGGCGCGCCGCCTGTTGCACCCGCCGCTCGCAGCCGGGCCCGATCGCCAAGACGTCACCAGGCTCGACCGTCAGCGCCGGGCGCGTGCCGCCGCGCGTGGCGACCTCGCAGCCGGCAGCGATGCGCAGCACCGGGCTCATGCAGCGAGCAACTGCCCGTCCGGCAGATAGAGCCGCGGCGCCCTGCCGCCGGCGCGCTTGAGGTAGAAGCCGAGGCAGCCGTCGCCCATGCCCGCCGCGGCAAGGTCCTCGCGGAAGCTGGCGGCGAGCAGCACGGGAGGTGCGGCCTCGGCGTCCGCGCCTTCCACGCGAAGCAGCGCGGGCTCCAGCGGGTTCGCTTCGTTCATGGCCCAGCCGATCATCAGGTCCGGGCCATCCTGGTCGAGATGGCCGGTCCAGCGGCCGTTGCCAGCAGCGGGGCCGCGCCCGAGCCGCGCGCGGATCGCCGCCAGCGCCGGGTCGTCACCGCCGATCCGCCGACCGCACTGTTCCTGCGGCCCGCCTGCCGGCGCTTCCGCTGCGTTCTCGAACATCCAGCGTGATTCGAGATCAATGAAACTCTCCGCCGGCGCACCCTCCGCCAGTAGCACGTCGTGACGATCGAGTTCGACATGCACGTAATCGAAGCCGTCAGGTGGTGCCAGGCGGCGGATGGTGCTGCCGTTGACCAGCAGCTCGGCCGGCACCAGCACGCCGTCGAACCAGAGCGCATGCAGCGGTGAGACCACCAGCGGGCGGCGCGGGCAATCGGGCCCGAGCGCGCCGGGCGCGATGCGGATCGGCCGGCGCGAGGGGTCGGCGGCGAAGACGTCGCCGGTCACATGCCGCCGCCCGAGCCAGCGCACGCGCGCCGCCTCGCCGGCCAGCGTGCGCACCAGGTCGCCCGCTCGCAGCGACCCGGCCTCGACGTCGCCGTCCGGGGTCGCGATGCGCGTGGAGGGCGCGTAGCAGGCGTTGAAAACCATGTTCTGGACATTGACCAGCGTATCGACGGTCGTGCCCATGGAAACGGTGGTGGTGGCGCTGTTCACCACGTGGATCGCGTAATCGGATTTCGGGTCCGTGAAGACGGCGGTGTTGCCCAGGCCCTGGCCGATCAGCATGTCGGAGTCGCCGTTGACCCAGAATGTCGTGCCGCCGGTGGTGCCGATCGCGGTGTCCACCGCGACACCCGGATAGATGCCGATATTGTCCTTCATGCCGGCGGCGGAGGAGAAATAACCGGGCCGCAGGTCGATCGTGGCCGAGGTCGTGAACCCGGAGAGGTCCAGCGTGTTTTTCGTCCCGGTGTCGAAAATCGTCACCACCGGATGGGTGTTGACGGTGAAGTCGAAGGTTTGCAGCTTGGTATTGTTGTGAAAGCCGAAGATCTGTCCGCCGGACAGCGCGCTGCTGGTCGGCGCGCCATAGAGCCGTTGCGCAGCCGCGATATCGGTGAACATCGGCGTCGTCGGGTAGTATTGCGTACCGCCTATTTTCTGATTCGAGCTGTCGAAATACGACATGATCGAATACTGTCGTAGATCGTAGCTGCCGTTCTGGTTGACGGCAGAGCCGTTGTAGGGCCCGTCATGGCCGAGGCCGAGCATGTGCCCTTCCTCGTGCACCACCGTCTCAGGCCCGTAAGCCTGAACATACGAATAGGAGTCGAGCGACTGCCAGCCGTAGGTCGTGGTGTCGATCGCCGTCTGCGCCGCATACATCACGCCTTCGGTGTAGGAGGCGTAGGTGCCGCTGCCGGACCCGTAGTTATAGAGCGGCAGCGTATCGGCGCCGCTACCCGATGACCCACGGCTGATGATGTACTCGGCGCTGCTGCTCGAGGAGACGTATTGGAACTTGATGTTCGCTACATCCGACCAGAGCGACAGGCCCTGCTCGAAGGCGGTCTGTTCGGCCGCCGTCCAGTTCGATGCCGGGTCGAAATAGACGTCGACCGTCGGCGCCTGACCGGCGACCGCCGCGGTCCAGTGATGGGCGACGCCGTTCGAGCCGCTATAGGACGGCGCGCTGGTGTTGTCGTTCCAGGAGGCGAAGGAAGGGTCGGTGTTGGTATCGGCGAGGTTGCCGCTCGCATCCACCCCCGAGACATAGGTCACGAGCGAGAGTTCAGTGGCCGAAAGCGTGGTGCCGAGCGGAACACTGCCCAGACTGGATTGGGCGAGTGACGCCTGACCCAGCGGTGCCGCGTTCTGACCGGCCAGGGCGGTATCGAGGGCCGACGGCCCGGCAAACGCGTCCGCAACGAAGGACGGGGCCGCGCTCGCCGGCCCACCCACCTCGCCGAACCAAACGGCCGGCGCGGCCGCGGGATCGGTCAGATCGAGCAGCCCGGATTGGCCGCCGGGCGGGTGATGCCGTGGCGGTTGAATGTGGGATTCCAAGCCATGCCCGGAATCCGGACGGGAGGCGCTGCCGCTGCGAAACAGCGCGCCAGTAGCGATTGGCAAGGGACACGCACCTGAATGGGGGTCTCGGGCGGCCTTATGCCAGCGTCACGCTAACTGCGCGTAAAACCGCGCGTTGGCGTTGCAACAAACAGGCCGGCGCCACCCCGTGCGCGAGTGTTGCCATAGCGCAACCACCACCCTGGATGTCAAGGAAAATTAAGCGCCGTCTCCCTGGCAGCGACTGACTGTATCATCCGGGCATCATCCGATTGGCGCCGGATCGTCATCAGGCGTCGTTAGAATAATCATTGCGTTAACCATACGCGCCGCGACGCTGCCGATCGCCGGCGATTGCCTGGGTCGCGAAGCCCGGCGATCATGGCTGGCGCGCACGATGCGCAAGATCCACGGGAGATTGTCCTTGATCCTGATCCAGATGACAGACCTGCATGTCCGTCCGCATGGCATGCCCCTTGCGCGCGTGGGCGAAACCAACATGCTCACGGAGCGTGCGCTGCGCGCCGTGCGCGCCTTCGTGCCGCGCCCCGCAGCGCTGCTCATCAGCGGCGATCTTACCGATAACGGCCTGCCCACGGAGTACGAGGAGCTGGCTTCCCTGCTGCGCCGGACGATCGATCTGCCCACTTACATGATCCCCGGCAACCACGACCGGCGCGAGGAGCTGAAGCGGCAGATGGCCGACTGGCCAGGTATCGGCGACGATCCGGAATTCGTGCAATACACGGTCGATCACCTGCCGGTCCGCCTGGTGATGCTCGACACCGCGATGCCGCACAGCAGCGCCGGCGAGCTGTGCGAGAGGCGCATGCGCTGGCTCGACGCGACGCTCGCGGCCGAGCCGCACAAGCCGACGCTGATTGCCATGCACCACCCGCCGTTTCTCACGGGCATCGGCCACATGGACCGGATTCCGCTCAGGAACTGGCGGGAATTCCAGGGATTGCTGGCACGCCATCGGCAAGTGATCCGCGTCGTCTGCGGCCACGACCACCGGCCCATCATCACCCAGGTTGCGCACACGATCGGCTGCATCGGCCCCTCGGTCGCGCATCAGGTGGAGCTCGATCTCGGCCCGCATCAGGCGCCGTTGTGGAACCTCGAGCCCCCGGCTTACCTGGTGCATTACTGGAGTGAAACGACTGGCCTCGTCACCCACATGGGTTATGTCGAGAACTACCCCGGGCCCTATCCGTTCCTGCTCGACCCCGACTATCCAGGCCTGCCATCGCGCTGAGCCGGCGCGCGGGGCCGGTTCGGGATCGGAGCGCCGCAACCCAGACCGACCGGGCCCAGCCCGACCGGGCCCGACGCCCCGGTCAGACGCCCCGGTCAGACGCCCCGGTCAGACCGCGAGCCGGGCGCCGCGCCGGACGGCGATCGCCGCTCCGGCCGCCAGCAGGCAGGCTGCGCCGGCCGCCGCGAAGGCCGGGATATAGGTCCCGAAGGCGTCGCGCGCGACGCCGGCGCCGATCGCGGCCGTCGCGGCCCCCAGCTGATGCGCCGCGAAGGCCCAGCCGAACACCAGGGGCCCGCGCTCGCGGTCCAGCACCTGGCCGGCCAGCCGCGCCGTGGGCGGCACGGTGGCGACCCAATCCAGGCCATAGAACACCGCGAAGGCGGACAGGCCGACGACGCTGAAATGGAGGAACGGCAGCATCAGCAGCGAGAGCCCGCGCAACCCGTAATACCAGAACAGCAGTGCCCGGTTGTCGACGCGGTCGGACAACCAGCCGCTGGCGATGGTGCCGACGAAGTCGAACGCGCCCATTATCGCCAGCACGCTCGCTGCGGCGACGTCCGTCATCCCGAAGTCATGGCAGAGCGGAATGAAATGCGTCTGCACCAGCCCGTTGGTGGAGAAGCCGCAGACGAAGAAGGTCGCAAAGAGGAGCCAGAACAGGGGCCGCGAGGAGGCATCGGCGAGGGCGTTGAAGCTCGCTTGCAGGGCACCCTCGCGCGGCGGCGGCGGCGCCACGACGTCGTGCGCGCCGTAAGCCGCGAGACCCAGGCTGCCGGGGTGGTCGGCGCCGAACAGCACCACCAGCACCAGGCACAGCACGCAGGCCAAGGTTGCCGGCAGCAGCGCCTCGCGCCAGCCGATATGGTCGGAGATCCAGGCGGCGATGGGCAGGAAGATGAGCTGTCCGGTGGCATTCGCCGCGGTCAGCAGCCCGAGCACGAGACCCCGCCTGGTGTGGAACCAGCGCGAGACCACGCTCGCCGCGAGCACCATCGCGGTCATGCCGGTCGCCACGCCCACCAGCACACCCCAGGCGAGCCAGAGCTGCCACAGCGCCGTCATCCGGCTCGCGATCGCCACGCCGGCCACGATCAGGCTGACCGCCACCGCCACCACCTGGCGGATGCCGTAGCGGCCGATCAGCGCCGCGGCGAAGGGGGCGGTGACGCCGAACAGCACCAGCCGCAACGCCAGCGGGCCGGAGACGGCGGCCGTGTCCCAGCCGAATTCATGGCGCAACGGGACGATGAGGATGCCCGGCATGCCCAGCGCCGCCGCGGTGGACAGCGTGGTGAGGAAGGTGATGGCGGCCATGACCCACCCGTAATGCAGGCCATGACGGGCCAACGCGGGGGCAAGACGGGTTGCGAACATGCGGGGTCCTCAAGGGGTCCTAAGGTGAAAGATCGGAGGCGGGGCGACGCGTCAGAGCCGCGCTGCGGCGTAGGCGAGACGTCGTGCCGATTCCAATGCCGCGTCGGAAGCGGCCTGGTGGCCGCGCAGCGCGCGGGCGAGAATCAGCCCGCCATTCATGGCGGACAGCGCGGCCATGGCGGCGCGCGCGCGGGCCGCGGGCGCGGTGGTCGCGGGCAGGGCGTTGGCGAGTTCCGCGGCGAGTGCCGCCGTGCCCTCCGCCAGGGCGTCGGCCAGGGCCCCGGGCGCGCGTGCCGCTTCCGGCCCGAGTGTCGCGATCGGGCAGCCATCGGCGGGGTTGTCGCGGTGCGCCGGGTGCAAATAGGCGTCGATCAGCGCGGCGAACGGATCCCGACCGGCTTTGCGGGCCCGTTCCGCCCGCTCGCGCCAGCGATCGGCGGCGGCAAGCAGCGCATTGCGCAGCGCCGCGGCGGCCAGCGCCGCCTTGCCGGGAAACCGGCTGTAGACGGCGCCATGGGTGAGGCCGGCGCTGCGCGCCACCTCGGCGACGCCGACGTCGTCGAAGCCGCGCTCGCGGAACAGGCGCTCGGCTGCGGCCAGGATGGCAGCGGTATGGTCTTCGTGGGTGAGGGCGGTGACGCGCATGGTCGAATAATGATGGTCGTCATCATTATTGTCAATTGCCGCCCGGCACCGCGGCGAGGCGCAGACAGCGTCAGCGCCGGGTCAGAGCCAGCGGGATCTCGAACAACCCATCCTGGTGCCGAACCTCGGGCCAGCTGCGATCCGGCCAGCGCCACGCCGCCTGCGGCAGCAGGGTCTGCATGTCGGGAACCGGGCAATGGAAAGGCGGGCCACCCTCCCGCCCGGTCTGCAGGAACAGCGCCGCCAGCACGCCGCCGGGCCGCAGCCAGCTGTGGAGCTGCCCGGCGTAGGCGGCCCGCTGGACCGGCGGCAGCGCGCAGAGGCAGGTCTGTTCGTAGATGGCGTCGAACGGCTGGCCCGCGGGGAAAGACAGCACGTCGCCTTCGAGTGCTATGCCGCCCCTGGCTGCCAGCGCCGCGCGCTGGTGCGCGACCGCGGTCGGCGCGATGTCCAGCGTCGTCACCTGGAACCCGGCCTGGGCGAGGTGCAGGGGTTCGTGGCTGCGCCCGGCACCGGGCACGAGGATGCGGCATGGTTGCAGCGTGCCGTCCGCGAGCCAGGTCAGCAATGCCCGCGAAACGTCCTCGCGCTGCCAGCCGGTCTGGCCCTCCCGGTAGCGGAGTTCCCAAGTGTTCGGAGCGTCACTCATGCGGGTGTTCCATTGTCGTGGGGTCCTGTGTCCTGGTGGGTCACGTCTTGGTGGGCCGTGTCCTGGTGGGCCGTGTCCAGGTGGGCCGTGTCTTGGGGCAGCTGCATCCAGACCGGAGGGCGAGGCACGAGGCCGGCGCCGGCGGCGGTAAGCGGACCGCGCATGGCGTCGAGCCGAAGCGTGGCCAGCGCCACCTGGTCGATGCCGGAGCGGACGGTTCCCGCCTCGGCCCCCGATGCGTCCAGGACCGCCGTGCCCGGCGGCGGCAGCCGGCCCGTGACCGTGACGGGAAGCAGGCGGCGCTTCACCAGGCCGCGATAGCGGGTGCGGGCGGTGAGTTCCTGGCCCATCCAGCACCCCTTGTCCCAGGCGATCGCGCCAAGTTCGTCGAAGCCGGCCTCGAGCAGCACGGTCTTCTCCGGCTCGTGATCGCGCGGCTCGGGCAGGCCGAGGCGGATCCGATGCCGCTCCCAGGCCGCCAGCGGGTCGGTGCCGCGCGGCGCGGGCGCGAGCAGGCGGAAACCCGCCTCCGGCAGCCGCGGATCGGGCACGGCACCGGCCGGCGCCTGCGGCCAGGCGGCATGGACCGCGAGCGGCATGGGATCGATGCCGACCTCGCTGCGCAGGCGAAAGCGCAGCAGCCGCGCGCGCACCAGTTCCGCCTGCTCCGCCGCGGCGTCGAGCAGCAATGTCGCCGCGGTCGCGTGGATGAAAAAATCGGCGAGGTACTTGCCCTGCGGCGTCAGCAGGGCGGACCAGAGGCAGCGACCGGGTTCTGCCCGCGATACGTCGGCCGAGACTAGGCCCTGGAGAAAGGCAACGCGATCCCGGCCGCTGACGGCAAGCACCAGGCGATCGGGCAGATGCACGAGCATGGCAGCAGAAGTGGCGTCGGCACCGCAGGACGACAAGCGTCTGCATTGCGGCGGCAGACAAGCGGCGCTGCCAGTGATAAGGCGCGGGCATGAGTGACAAGACGTTCGCATGTGCGGCATCGCGGGGCTGATTGCGGGCTCCGGGGCGCCGCAGCCCGCCGCCACGACGCTGGCCGCGATGATCGCGGCGATGGCGCACCGGGGGCCGGATGCCGGCGGGCAGACGATTTCCGGCCGGGTCGGCATCGCGCAGAACCGGCTGGCGATCATCGACCTGGTGACTGGCGACCAGCCCTTCTTTGCCGGCACCGCGGCGCTGGTGGCGAATGGCGAAATCTACAATTACCGCGAGCTGCGCGCGGCGATGCCGGGCATCGATTTCGCCTCGATGAGCGATTGCGAGCCGCCGCTGCACCTCTATCTGCGCGACGGGCCGGATTATGCGAAGGCGCTGCGCGGCATGTATGCGATCGCGATCCACGACCGCGCCGCGCGCCGGGTCGCGGTCTCACGCGACCGCTGGGGCATCAAGCCGCTCTATTATGCGCAGACCGAGCAGGGGCTCGCGTTTGCCTCCGAGGCGCAGGCGCTGATCGCGGCCGGGCTGGTGCAGCGCGGCGTGCGGCCGGCGGCGCGCGATGAGCTCCTGCAGATGCAATACACCACCGGATCGGAGACGATCTTCCCCGGCATCTCCCGGCTGCTGCCGGGCGAGACGGTGCAGGTGGGCGACGGCAGGATCGTCGATCGCCGCCGTGTGATCGCGCTGCCGGAAGGGGGGCCGGAGACGATCTCCGAGGCCGAGGCACTGGCGCGGCTCGACCGGGCGCTCGAGGAAAGTGTGGATCTGCACCAGAGGAGCGACGTGCCCTACGGCATGTTTCTCTCCGGCGGCATCGATTCCGCGACCGTACTGACCTTGATGGCGCGGCTCAACGATCGGCCGGTGCTCGCCTTCACCGCGGGGTTCGCGGCGCCCGGGGCTGCGGACGAGCGCGCAGCGGCAAAGCGGGTCGCCACCTATCTCGGCGCCCGGCACGAGACGCTGGATGTGACGGAGGCGATGGTCTGGCGGCACCTGCCGGAGATCGTCGCCTGCATGGACGATCCAGCGGCGGATTACGCGATCATCCCCACCTGGTTCCTGGCGCAGCGGGCCCGCCAGGAGGTGAAGGTGGTGCTCTCGGGCGAGGGAGGCGACGAGATCTTCGGCGGCTACGGTCGCTACCGCAGCGCGATGCGGCCATGGTGGCTGGGCGGGCGGGTGATGCGCGCACGTGGCAATTTCGATCGCGTACAGGTGCTGCGCCAGCACCCGCGCAACTGGCGCGATGGGCAGGCGGCGGCCGAGGTCCGCTCGGCGACACCGGGGCGAACGCGGCTGATGGCCGCCCAGGCGACGGATATCGAGGACTGGCTGCCGCACGACCTGCTGCTCAAGCTCGACCGCTGCCTGATGGCGCATGCGGTGGAGGGTCGCACCCCGCTGCTCGACCAGGGCGTGGCCGAGGTGGTGTGGCGGCTGCCGGATTCGCAGAAGGTCCGCGGCGGCATGGGCAAGTGGCTGCTGCGCCAATGGCTGGAAAAGAACTGCCCGGCCGCGGACCCGTTGGGCCCGAAGCAGGGCTTCACCGTGCCGATGGGTACCTGGATCGCCGGTGTGGGCGAGAAGCTGGGCAGGCTGGTGGCGGCGCAGGAGGGTATCCGCGAAGTCGCCGAGCCCGCGCGCGTCGAGGCCCTGTTCCGCCATTGCAGCGGCAGGCGCAACACCGGGTTTCTCGCGTGGATCCTGCTATTCTATGCGCTGTGGCACCGGGCGCATGTGCTGGGGTTGAAGCCGGAGGGTGATGTGTTCGAGGCACTGGCAACACGATGAATCCTTTTGATCTCGTTATCAAAAACGGTACCTGCCTCACGCCCTGGGGGCGCGTTGCAACGGATGTCGCGGTGCGGCACGGACGCATCGCCGGATTCTGCGGCGGTGAGGCGCGGCAGGTCATCGATGCTACCGGGCTGATGGTGCTGCCGGGGCTGATCGACCCGCATGTGCATCTGCGTGATCCCGGCAGCGGCGACGCCAGCGCCGCCGCTGTCGAGAACATTCCGCTGGGGACGAAGGCCGCCGTGCTGGGCGGCCTCGCCTGCGTGTTCGACATGCCCAATACCAACCCGCCGGCGACGGATGCTGCCGCCCTGGCGAAGAAGCGCGATTATGCCGGGCGCAATTCCTGGTGCGATATCGGGCTCTATGTCGGGGCGACGAAGAGCAACATCCCCACGCTCGGCGCCCTGGAGGCAGAGCCCGGCGTGTGCGCGATCAAGGTGTTCGCCGGCTCCTCGACCGGCGACCTGCTGATCGAGGACGACGAGAGCCTGGAGCGGGTCATGCGCAGCGGGCGCCGGCGCGTCGCCTATCACAGCGAGGACGAATACCGGCTGCGCGAACGCCGGGCGCTGTTCCAACCGGGCCAGCCCTACGCGATGCATGCCGAGTGGCGCGACGTGGAATGTGCGTTCCTCGGCACCAGGCGGCTGATGGCGCTGGCGATGCGCACCCGCAGGCCGACGCATATCCTGCATGTCTCGACAGCGGAGGAGCTCGCCTATCTGCACGACTATCGCGAAGTCGCAACGGTCGAGGTGCTGGTGAACCACCTCACGCAGGTGGCGCCCGACGCCTATGCGCGGCTCGGTGCCTACGCGGTGATGAACCCGCCGATCCGCGACCGGCGGCACTGGGAGGCGGCGTGGGCGGCGGTCGCGGACGGGATGGTGGATTGCATCGGTTCCGACCACGCGCCGCACAGCCGCGAGGCGAAGGCGAAGCCATGGCCGGCTACGGCGGCGGGGCTGACCGGCGTCCAGACGATCGTGCCGGTCATGCTCGACCACGTGGCCGCCGGGCGGCTGTCGCTCGAGCGGCTGGTGGATCTGATGTGTGCCGGCCCGGCGCGGGTCTATGGCGCCATCGGCAAGGGGCGCCTCGCGGCGGGCTATGACGGCGACTTCACGCTCGTCGACATGAACGCCGAGCGGGTGATCGAGGAAAGCGCGATCGTTTCGCCCTGCGGCTGGACGCCGTTCGCTGGCATGCGCGTCAGGGGCTGGCCGGTTGCGACCGTGGTGCGCGGCAACGTCGTGATGCGCGACGGCGAGGTGCTCGGCGCGCCGTTGGGAAAGGTTGTTTCGTTTACCTGACGATCCTGCTCATATGCCCGCCGGGAGCTTCGAGCCCATCATGTCCCGGCGGTCGAATTTGCGGCCGTCGACGAC
>JAJXSZ010000075.1 GCA_021784255.1 Pseudomonadota bacterium
CTCGGCGATCGAGGTGCACGAGGGTGAGCCGCCGGCCGGCAGCGCGGTCGCGGTGCTGGGCGAGACCACGGTGCTGCTGCCACTCGCGGGCCTGATCGACCTCGCCGCCGAGCGCGCGCGCCTGGCGCGCGAACGCGACAAGGCAGCCAGCGAGGCGCACAAGATCGCGGGCAAGCTCGCCAATGCCGACTTCGTCGCCCGCGCGCCCGAGGCGGTGGTGGAGGAAAACCGCTCCCGGCTCGAGGCGGCGCGCAGCGAAGAGGCCCGGCTCGCAGCGGCGTTGCAGCGGATTGCATGATGGCGAAGAACTTATGAGGACGAAGGACTTGGGCAAGGTTTTCGGACATAATCGGTTCGGCAGGGGGACGGCACGATGATCTTGCGGATGTTGATTGTCACGATCTGGGGGCTCTGGTGCCTCGCCTGGGCGGCCGCTTCGCGCGGGGTGAAGCCGGTGGCGCGCGGCGATTCCTGGAGCGACTGGCTCACCCGCCAGGTGCCCTATGTCGGCGGCCTCGCCCTGCTGGCGCTGCCCGCGCCGTCGGGCCTGTTGGCGCATCGTATCGTTCCCACCGGCGACGAGATCGCGCCGCTGCTGGTCGCCCTCACCGTCGGCGGCCTCGGCCTGACCCTGTGGGCGCGCCGGGTGCTGGGCGGCAATTGGAGCAATGTCGTGGTGCTGCGCGAGCATCACGAGCTGGTCACGGACGGCCCCTACACGCTGGTGCGCCACCCGATCTACTCAGGCCTGCTGCTCGCGGCCATCGCCTGGTCGCTCGCCGATGGCTCGGTGATGGCGCTGGGCGGGATCACCCTCGTCGTCGGCGCGCTGGCGGTGCAGATCCGCGATGAGGAGCGGCTGATGGATGCCGCCTTCGGCGCCAGCTATGCGCGCTACCGGGCGGAGGTTCCGGCGTTGCTGCCGCTCGGCGCGCCCGGCCGGCTGCTCGCCTACCTGACGCGATGAAGCGGGCGCGCCTCCTCGCGGTGGTGGTGGCGCTGCTCGCCACCGGCAGCGCGAGGGCGCAGTTCATTTCCGGCTTTACCTTCGCCCAGCCGCCGCCGCCGGCGCCGCGCTTCGAAACGGTTCCGCCGCCGCCCGCCCCCGGTTTCGTCTGGGCGCCCGGCCGCTGGCGCTGGGACGGCACCGCCTGGCGCTGGTATCACGGCCGCTACCGCAGCAAGCTGCTCGCCCGCGACATGTATATCCGCGGCTATTGGCAGCAGCACGCCGGCACCGGCTTCGGCTGGACCCCGGGCCGGCTGCGATGACCGCCCGCGCGGCCACGCTCGCCGGCACGCGCTACGTCTTTCCCGATCTCGCGACCCTGCTCGCCCGCGCCACGCCGCCGCGCAGCGGCGACGTCCTGGCCGGGCTTGCCGCGGGTTCGGCGCGCGAACGCGTCGCCGCGCAGATGGCGCTCGCCGACACGCCGCTCGCCGCCTTCCTCGAGGAGCCAGTGATCGCCTACGAGGCCGACGAGGTGACGCGCCTCATCCTCGATACGCATGACCGGGCGGCGTTTGCCCCGGTCGCCGCGATGACGGTCGGCGCGCTGCGCGAATTCCTGCTCGCCGATGGCACCGACGAGGCGACGCTCGCCGCGCTCGCGCCCGGCCTGACGCCGGAGATGGTGGCCGGCTGCGTCAAGCTGATGCGCCTGTCGGAGCTGATGACGGTCGCCGCGAAATGCCGCGTCGTCACCCGTTTCCGCACCACGCTCGGCCTGCCGCGACGCCTCGGCGTGCGGCTGCAGCCCAACCATCCCTCCGACGACCCCAAGGGCATCGCCGCCGCGGTGCTCGACGGCCTGCTGCTCGGCGCCGGCGACGCCACGATCGGCATCAACCCGGCGAGCGATTCGCCGGCGCGGACGGCGAGCCTGCTGCATCTGCTCGACGACATCCGCCAGCGCCTGGCCATCCCGACGCAGAGCTGCGTGCTCGCCCATGTCACCACGACGCTCGGGCTGATGAACCAGGGCGTGCCGGTCGATCTCGTGTTCCAGTCCATCGCCGGCACCGAGGCCGCCAACGCCGCCTTCGGCATCGACCTCGCCCTGCTCGCCGAGGCGGCGGACGCGGCGGCGGGGCTCGCGCGCGGCAGCATCGGCGACAACGCGATGTATTTCGAGACCGGCCAGGGCAGCGCGCTGAGCGCCGGCGCGCATCACGGCGTCGACCAGCAGACGCTGGAGGCGCGCGCCTATGCGGTGGCGCGCCGCTTCCGCCCGCTGCTGGTCAACACCGTCGTCGGCTTCATCGGCCCGGAATATCTCGCCAGCGGCAAGGAGATCATCCGCGCCGGGCTCGAGGACCATTGCTGCGGCAAGCTGCTCGGCGTGCCGATGGGCTGCGACGTCTGCTACACCAACCACGCCGACGCCGACCAGGACGACATGGACGCGCTGCTCACGCTGCTGGCGGCCGCGGGCGTCAATTTCGTCATGGGCGTGCCGGGGGCGGACGACGTGATGCTCGGCTACCAGAGCACCTCGTTTCACGACGTTCTGGCGACGCGCGAGCTGCTTGGCCTGCGCCCGGCGCCCGAGTTCGAAGCCTGGCTGGAAGGGCAGGGGATCCTCGACCAGGCGCGCCGCGTCCGCCCGCCCGAGCCGGCGCGCCTGCCCGCGCCGCTGCGCCGCCTGCTGGCATGAAGCCGCCGGCTACCGATCCCTGGGCGAGCCTGCGCGCCCACACGCCGGCGCGCATCGGGCTGGCGCGCAGCGGTTCTGCTCTTGCAACGAAGGCGCTGCTCGAGTTCCGCGCCGACCACGCGCGCGCGCGCGATGCGGTCGGCGACGTGCTCGACGCGGCGGCGCTGGCTGCGGCGCTGGCGCCGATGGGCGAGGTGCTCGGCGTCGCCAGCGCGGCCGTCGACCGCGCCACCTATCTGCGCCGCCCCGATCTCGGCCGCCGCCTCGATGCCGCCTCGGAGGCGAGGCTGGCCGCGCATCGCGGCGAGTACGACCTCGTGCTGGTCATCGCCGACGGCCTCTCGCCGAGCGCCACGCGCGCAGCTCCGGCGCTGATTGCCGCACTGCTGGGGCGTCTTGGCGGCTGGCGCCTCGCGCCCTTTGTGGTGGCGCGCCAGGCGCGGGTGGCGCTCGGCGACGCGATCGCGGCCGCGCTCGGCGCCGGCGCCGTCGCGGTGCTGATCGGCGAGCGGCCCGGGCTTTCCGTGCCGGTCAGCCTCGGCGCCTATCTCACCTGGCGCCCGCGACCGGGCAGCACCGACGCCGAGCGCAATTGCCTGTCCAACATCCATGCCCTGGGCACGCCGCCCGCGGCGGCGGCACAGCGCCTCGCCGGCCTGCTCGCGGCGATGCGCCAGCGCGGGCTTTCCGGCGTCGGCCTCAAGGACGAGGGCGAGCTACTCTAGATTCCAAGTTTCCTGGAGCAAGCAATCCGGCCAGACGATTCTATCTGGTCGGCTATGGCTCTAACGCGCCGGCACGCCGTCCGCCGCTGCGCGCGGGGCGGCCAGCGCAAACCCGGCGAGGCCGCAGACCGGCCCCGGCACCAGCAGCCAGACCGCGCCGGGCCCGAAACGTTCGAGCGCGACGCTCACCAGCGGGATCGAAACGACGGTGATCGCGAAGCCGATCGAGTTCATGATCGCGAGCGCGCTGCCGACCAGTTCCGGCGGGCAGGCACGCGCCGCGAGCGCCGAGAATTGCGGCGAGTCCGCCACCACGGCCGCGCCCCAGACGAGGATCAGCGCCAGCAGCCAAGGGCGGGGCAGCGCGTCCCAGCCGAGCGCGAAGGCCGCGCCGCAGAGACCCGAGACCGTCAGCGCGCCGAGCGCGACGCGCGCGTTGCCCAGCGCCCGCGACAGCCGGCCGCCGGCGAGGCAGCCCAGCGCGCCGACGCCGATGGCCAGGAAGGCGAGCGCCGGAACCCCGGACCCGTTCGCCGCCGCGAGCGAGCTGCGCGCGACCAGCAGCGGGACGATGGTCCAGAACGTGTAGAGCTCCCACATATGCCCGAAATAGCCCCACATCGCGGCACGGAACGCAGGTGCTGCCAACGCCGCCAGCACCGCGAGCCGCGGCGCGCCGGCGCGTCTCGGCGCGGGGAGGCGGAATTGCGGCCCGTCGCCGAGCAGGAAGATCATGACGGCGGCGATGCCGGCCAGCGCGGAGGAGGCAAGGATGACGCCCTGCCAGGGCAACAGCCCCGCGCCCAGCGCCCGCAGCCCCTGCGGCAGCGCGGTGCCCAGCGTCAGCATCCCCACCAGCACGGCGAGCGCGGCACCGGTGCGGTCCGGCGCCCAGCCGACGATCAGCTTCATGCCCACGGGGTAGATGCCGGCGAGCGACAGGCCGACGAGGAAGCGCCAGGCCATGCCGTCGCCGATGCCGTGCGCCAGCAGCGCGAAGCCGGCGTTGCTCAGCGCGCCGGCGATGGCGCAGGCGACGAAGATGCGGCTGGCGCGGAAGCGGTCGGCAAGGCCGGTAAGCGAGATCGTGAGCGTGCCGGCGATGAAGCCCGCCTGCACGGCGCTGGTCAGCCAGCCGATATCGGCCGGGGTCGCCCGCCAGACCCGGCCGAGATCGGCCGCGGCGCTGTTGGCGCTGAACCACAGCGAGGTGCCGAAAAGCTGCGCCAGCGAAACGGACGCGACCGGCCCGAGCCGCTCTGCCAGCATCCGCCGGGCCGCGGTCATGGACATGGCGTCCCGGGTGCCGCCCGGCGGGACCGGAGGGCGCTTATGTGCCGATCCTGTCCTGCGTCCGGGTCTCGAAATCGCTCGCGTCGTGGCGTTCGTGCAACTGCTCCGCGGGTTCGCCAGTCAGCCGGTTGACCATCCGCCCGCGCCGGACCGTCGGGCGCGCCGCGATTGCCTTCGCCCAGCGCTGGGCGTGCTGGTATTCGTGCACCGCGAGAAAACTCGTCGCATTATACTGGTTGTTGATCAGCAGCCCGCCATACCACGGCCAGCAGGCGATGTCGGCGATGGTATAGTCGGGGCCGGCCAGGTACTCGCTGACCGCGAGGCGCTTGTCGAGCACGTCGAGCAGCCGCTTCGTCTCCATGGTGAAACGATCGATCGCGTATTCGATCTTGCTCGGCGCGTAGGCGTAGAAATGGCCGAAGCCGCCGCCGATATAGGGTGCGCTGCCCATCTGCCAGAACAGCCAGGAGAAGCATTCCGCCCGCACCGCCGCGTCGCGCGGCAGGAAGGCGCCGAATTTTTCCGCGAGGTAGAGCAGGATCGCGCCGGACTCGAAGATGCGGACCGGGTTCGGGCCGCTGCGGTCGAGCAGGGCCGGGATCTTGGAGTTCGGGTTGATGGCGACGAAGCCGCTGGCGAACTGCTCGCCCTCGCCGATGCGGATCGGCCAGGCGTCGTATTCGGCGCCCTTGTGGCCCGCGGCCAGCAATTCCTCGAGCATGATCGTCACCTTCACCCCGTTCGGGGTGGCGAGCGAGTAGAGCTGCAGCGGATGCCTGCCGACCGGCAGCGCCTTCTCGTGCGTGGCGCCGGAGACCGGGCGGTTGATATTGGCGAAGCGTCCGCCGCTCGCCTTGTTCCAGGTCCAGACGTCCGGCGGCACGTAGTCGGCGTCGCTCATCGCAGCCCTCCCGAGGATTCCGTGGGTGATGCCGCGAATGCTAGTGCGATATCCGACCAGATGGAATCATCTGGCCGGGATTTCTTGCTCCGGAAAACATGCCATCCAGAGCAACTTATGTCTGCTCTGCCTGGGCCGGGCAGGCGCCGAAAGAGCGGAGGTCGCTCTAGGGGTCTGCGAACTCCACCAGCACCGGCACGTGGTCGGAGGGCTGCGCCTTCGCGCGTTCGTCGCGGTCCGGCGCGGCGGAGACGAGCCGCTCCGCCAGCCGCGCCGAGAGCAGCGCGTGGTCGATGCGCAGGCCGCTGTCGCGCTCGAACGCCGCCGCCTGATAATCCCAGAACGTATAGACCCGCCCCGCCGGATGCAGCGCCCGCACCGCGTCGGTCAGCCCCAGCCACAGCATGGCGCGGAAGGCGGCGCGCGATTCCGGGCGCACCAGCGCGTCGCCCGGCGCCAGCGCGCCGGCGGCGAGATCCTCCTCGCCCGGGCAGACATTGTAGTCGCCGAGGATGGCGAGATCGCGCCCCTCCTCGAGCAGGGCGGCGGCGTGCCGGCGCAGCGCCTCCATCCAGGCGAGCTTGGCGGCGAAGCCCTCGGCGCCGCCGGAATTACCGTTGGGAAAATAGCCGTTGCCGACGACGATGCCGCCGGCCTCGACCTCGATCCAGCGCGCCGGCTGCGGCTCCGGCAGGCCGGGCAGGGCGCGCGCGCGCACCGTGAACGGGATCCGCCCCAGCACCGCGACGCCGTTGTAGGATTTCTGCCCCACCAATTCGGCGCGGTAGCCGGGAAACGCCAGCGCCGGGAACTGCGCCGCCTCGCATTTGATCTCCTGGAGCAGCAGCAGGTCGGGATCGTGCCGGCGCAGCCAGTCCGCCACATGCGCCTGGCGCTGGCGGATCGAGTTCACGTTCCAGGTCGCGAGCTTCATCGGCGGCTTCCTCTCATGGCGGCGCGCCCGCCGCGGGCGGCCAGGCCAGCAGCACCCGTTGGGTGCGCGCCGGACCCACCGGCGGCTGCTCGGAGGCTGTCACCCAGGCAGTGGCGGGAAACGCGCGCGCCAGGGTGTCGAGCTCGGCGGGCGTGGCGTGGCGCGAGCGCGCCATGGTGAGCATCCCATAGATGCGCAGCAGCCGCTCCTCCGAAAGTGTGCCGACCAGCAGCGCGTACCGTCCGGCTGGCCCCGCGACCTCGGTGCGGCTGAGCCAGAGCCGCAGCACCAGCCGCCGGCCCGGCGCGGTCGCGGCGTGGATCAGCACCATCTGGTCCGGCTCGCCGCGATAGAGATGCGGCAGGACCGGCAGCGCCGCGGGGTCGGCCTGCGGCAGCAGCCAGCCGAGCGCCGTGCGCGGCGTCCAGGCGACGGGCCGCTGCCAGCCGGCGCGCCCGAGCTGGCGCGCCAGCGCCGCGTCGGATCCCGCCCATTGCAGCACCAGCGGGTTCTGCCCGGAACCCAGCAGCGGCGCCTGGGTTGCCGGCATCGTCGCCCAGGCGCCCTCCCGCCAGACGGCGAAGCCGAGCACCCGCGGCGGCCCGGCATCGCGCGGGGCAGGGGGCACCACGAGCGCCACGCCGGCCGATTGCAGCACCACGCCGAGCGCCACCAGCACGGCGGCCGCGGCGTGGCTGGCCTTGCCCGGCGTCGCCGCCTCCTCGCCGTCGTGGTGGCGCAGGATGTCGGCCACGCCCGACAGCCCGACCCAGGCAAGCGCAAACGCGAGACCGGCGCCTTCCTCGGCGAGCATCGAGAGCCCGAGCACGACGCGTGCGAACGCCGCCAGGACGATGACCAGCGCCACCGGCACGGCGCCGAGCCGCCCGCGCGGCGGGCGCAGGTCGAGCACCATCGCATAGGCCAGCATGCCGTAGAGGGTCGCCTCCAGCGCTGCCGGCGCGCCGCCCGTCGAGGCGTCGAGCAGCACGGCGCCCAGCAGCCCCGCCACCCACAGCGTCGGCAAGCGGCGATGTCGCGCGAGCCCGGCCAGCACCGCCAGCGCCACCGCGCCCAGCAGCCAGCGGTTGCCGGTCGCCGCCAGGGCGCGCAGCACCGGGTCCGACCATTTGGTGTGCAGCACCGCCAAGGCGTTGCGCAGCGCCGTGACGTTGCCCGACACCTGCGCGTGCAGGATGTCGAGCGCGGCGCCGACCAGCCACGCGCCGCCGGCAAGGAGCAGCGCCATCAGCACCAGCGCCGTCACCGTCCGTGGCGGCGAGGCCAGCACCCTGGCCAGCCGCCGCGCGAAGGGGCTGTCGCCGCGGGCGAGGCCGGCGAGCAGGAAGCCGGCGGCGCGCGCGATCAGCGGCGGCAGCCGTCGCGCCAGCGCCAGCGCCAGCCGCGCGGTGAGCCAGACCAGCAGTCCCGCCACCAGCACGAACAGCGCCAGCCGCCCCGCGACCGCGCCCAGCAGCTCGAGCCCGGCGCCGATCGCCAGCCCGAGCCCGACATGCGCGAACGCCCAGATCAGCCCCGCGGCGACGATGATCGGCACGAACCGGCTCGTCGGCATCCCCAGGGCGCCGGCGAGCGGCGGCACGATGGCGCGCACGCCTGGCGTGAAGCGCGAGACCAGTAACGTCTTGCCGCCGTGCTTCGCCACGCCTTCCTCGGCCTTGGCGATCAGCGCCGGATGGCGTCGCAGCGGCCAGGAGGTCAGCAGCGCCCGCCCGTAGCGCCGCCCGATCGCATAGGACAGCGAATCGCCCACCATCGCCCCGACCGCGGCTGAGAAGGCCAGCGGCAGGAACGGGATCGCCCCGCTCGGCACCAGCGCCGCGATCGCGACGATGGTGGCGGTGCCGGGCACCAGCGCGCCGAGGACCGGCAGCGTCTCGGTGCTCGCCAGCACGCCTGCGAGCACGCAGGCCAGCAGCGCGTGATGGCCGGCGAAGGTGACGATGGCGTGATGCAGGCCGTGCATGGCGTGGCGTTAGCACACTCGGCGCGGCGCGCCAGGGCCGGGGGCCTGCCCGCCGACAGGGTCATCGCGGCGCCATCGGCAAGGCCCGGGTCGCCGCCGCGGCGGCGGCGTGGTTCCGCGCTGCGCCGCCAGGCGACGCTATTCGACCGAAAAGCTCGAGCCGCAGCCGCAGCCGGAGGCGGCGTTGGGGTTCCTGACCGCGAAATGGCTGCCCATCAGCTCGTCGGTGAAGTCGAGCTCGGCGCCGGCCAGCAGCTCGAACGAGGCGGGATCGACCAGCAGCACCGCACCGTCGCGCTCGACCACCAGATCGTCCGCGGCACGGTCCCGCTCCAGCGCGAACTGGTATTGAAAGCCGCTGCAGCCACCGGCCTGCACCGCCAGCCGCAACGCCGCGGCGCCGTCCGCCGCGGTGATCTCGGCGATGCGCCGCGCCGCGCGCGCGGAAAGCGACAGGCTGGCCCCGGCGGCGCCGGCCGTGATGACGGATGCGTTCATGTCCAGGCAATTAGGTATGCGACGGCAAAAGTTGAAGAGCGCACATTTTGGCGCTGCGCGGGCCTGGACTAAGAGAGACGCGGGAGTCCCATGGTGCCGGTCACAACCGAGAGCCCGTTATGCAGCCGCGCCGCCGAGGCCTGGCTGCCGATCCGCCGCCTTCTGCCGCCGCCCGCCGACGGCCGGCCGGTGCTGGTCGTCGTGGTCGATACCGAGGAGGAATTCGACTGGTCGGCGCCGTTCGATCCCGCCGGAACCGCGGTGGCGAACATCGCCGAGCAGGGCCGGGCGCAGGCGGTCTTCGACGCGCACGGCGTGGTGCCGACCTATGTCGTGGACTATCCGGTGGCGACGACGCCGGCGTCGGTGGCGGTGCTGGGCGCGTTCCAGGCCGCGCGGCGCTGCGAGATCGGCGCGCACCTGCATCCCTGGGTCAACCCGCCTGACGACGGCGTGCGGCCGGTGTCGCGCTCGCTCTCCTACCCCGGCAACCTGCCCGAGGCGCTGGAGGCAGCCAAGCTCGCGGCGCTCACCGAGGCGATCGCGCGCGGCTTCGGTGCCCGCCCGGTGGTCTACAAGGCCGGACGCTACGGCATCGGGCCGGCGACGCCGTCGCTGCTCGCCACGCTCGGCTATCGCGTCGACGTCAGCGTCGTGCCGCACACGGCGTTCTCGGCCGATGGCGGGCCGGATTTCCGCGGCCTGCCGGCGTGCCCGGCGGTGCTCGAATCCGGGGTTGTGGAACTGCCGCTCTCGGTGCACTTCGTGGGGGCGATGGCCGGTTTCGGATCCACCCTCTATCCGCGCCTTGCCGGCAGGGCCGCGTCACGGCTGCGGCTGGCGGGTGTCGCGGCGCGGCTCGGACTGCTGGAGCGGCTGCGGCTCAGTCCCGAGGGGCACGGCCTCGCGGACCTGCTGCGCCAGACGCGCCGCGCGCTGGCCGCCGGCACCCGCGTCTTCATGCTGACCTACCACAGCTCGGCGCTGCTGCCCGGCGCCACGTCCTATGTCCGCGATGCCGCCGAACGTGACGGCTTCATCGCCACCATCGATGCCTATCTGCGTTTCTTTCTCGGCGCCGCCGGCGGGCGCGCCAGCACCGCCTCGCAACTGGCCGCGGAACTGGCGGCCTCGTGAACGGCGCGCGGGCCTCGACCGGCAAGGTGCTGGTGCTGGGCGACGACACCCGCAGTTTTCTCGCCTGCGTCCGCTCGCTCGGCCGCGCCGGGCTGGCGGTGCACGCGGCACCGGCGAACTTCCGCTCGCCCGCGCTCGCCTCGCGCTATATCGCCGCGGTCCACGACCTGCCGCCCTGGATGGGCGACGGCGCCGCCTGGTTCGCTTCGATGCGCGGCCTGCTCGCGACCGAACGCTTCGACCTCGTCATCCCCTGCAACGAGACCACGCTGCTGCCGCTCGCCCGCCACCGCGCCGAGCTGGTGCCGCTGGGGCGCCTCGCCATCCCCGACGACGCGGCGATCGCGGCCCTGTTCGACAAGGCGGCGACGCGCGCGCTGGCGCAGCGGCTCGGCATCCCGGTAGCACCTGGCCGCGCCCTGCGCATCGACGAGAACGCCGAAGCGGCGATCGCGGAGCTGGGCGCGCCGGTTCTGGTCAAGCCGCGCCAGTCCTACACGCTCGAGCGCCTGGCGGTGCGCGGCAAAGTCCAGCTCGCCGCCGACGCGGCGCAGCTGGCGCGTGCCATCGCCGACGCCGATCCGGCGGCAACGCTGCTCGAAGGTTTCGTCCCTGGCCGCGGGCTCGGCGTGTCGGTGCTCGCCTCCAGGGGGCGCGTGCTGCAGGGTTTCGAGCACCAGCGCGTGCACGAGGAAGGCGGCAGCAGCTACTACCGGGTCAGCGCGCCGCTCTCGGCGGACCTGCTGGCG
>JAJXSZ010000076.1 GCA_021784255.1 Pseudomonadota bacterium
CGTCGTTGCCATGGTCGCGCGCGGCAATCGTGCGGGAACGCAGTTTCACGTCGAGAAAAGCCAGGAGGTCGGCCTGCGTATCCTCGGCAATTTCCTTCGCTGGACGCCATGAACGACGCCGACCCGCCGCACCAGGCCACGCACGCGTTCGCGGTTGAGCGCGTCGAAAAGCCCTTATCTGACGACGATCTCGCTTCGCTCTGCGAGGCCGCGGACGCCGCGATCATCGACGGGGGCGGTTTCGGCTGGGTCCAGCCGCCCGGTCGCCAGGCGCTCGAACGCTATTTCAAGGGCGTGCTGCTGGTGCCTGAGCGCGAGCTGTATGTCGCCCGGCTGGA
The DNA here is from genome assembly GCA_021784255.1 of Pseudomonadota bacterium. GTDB lineage: Bacteria > Pseudomonadota > Alphaproteobacteria > Acetobacterales > Acetobacteraceae > JAJXXT01. Next base: position 339 of record JAJXSZ010000076.1, read on the forward strand.
CGGCATCATCGTGGGCAGCGCCCAACTCGTCCGGCCGCCTCGCAACAACGAGGCACAGGCCTTCGCCGCCCATCTGATGCATTCCTTCGTTGCTCCCTACGCGCGGCATTTCGGGCTCGCCCGCATGCTGACCCTGCGCGTCGAGGAAGGTGCACGCGCGCTCGGCTACCATGTGCTGAACCTCGACGTGCGCGAGAGCCAGACCGCCGCCATCGCGCTCTACGAACGCCTTGGCTATATCCGCTGGGGCGTGCAGCCTCTCTACGCCCGCGTCGCCGGCAAGACGATCCGGGGTTTCCACTACCACAAGGTGCTCCAGCCCAACGGCCGGATCACCGAAGGCCCATAATCCGCGTGGCCAGAAGGTCCATGCCCCTCACGCTCTACCCCGCGATCGACCTCAAGGAGGGACGCTGCGTGCGCCTGCGCCGTGGCGAGATGGGGCAGGCCACGATCTATGCCGACGACCCGGCCGCCCAGGCCCAGCGCTTCATGGAGGTTGGCTGTCACTGGCTGCACGTCGTCGACCTCGACGGCGCATTCGCCGGCAAATCCGTCAACACGGTGGCGGTCCGCGCGATCCTCGCTGCTGTTTCGATACCCATCCAACTGGGTGGCGGCATCCGCGACCTGGCCGCGATCGAAGCCTGGCTCGACGCCGGTATCGCGCGCGTCATCCTCGGCAGCGCCGCGGCGAAGAACCCGACCCTCGTTCGCGACGCCTGCCGCGCGCATCCGGGTCGTATCGCGATCGGCATCGATGCCCGCGACGGACATGTCGCGACCGAGGGCTGGGCGGAGACGTCCGCCATGACGGCGCGCGACCTCGCCCGGCGCCTCGAGGATGCCGGCGCCGCGGCGCTGATCTATACCGATATCGCGCGTGACGGAATGTTACAGGGCCTCAACATCGAACAGACGCTGGAGCTTGCGCGTAGCGTCGTAACCCCTGTCATTGCCTCGGGCGGCGTCGCGGGAATGGCCGATATCGATGCGCTGCTACCCTATGCCGACACACTCGACGGCGTGATCGTCGGGCGAGCCCTCTATGATGGCCGCCTCGCCCTCGGCGCAGCTCTCGCCCGCCTCGCCCAGCCGGCGACGCGATAGGCGCCGAGCGCCGGCTCGCGACGCAATGCCGGGGTAACGCCCGTTCGGCTTCAGGTCATCGTCGGCCGCGCTCAGGTGGGAGCCGACCCTTTCCGCATATCCTCGTCGCGCGAGGTAGCTTTCTTGCGGCGTGCCGGCAGCATCGACGCGCCATCCGCTGTCTCAGCCGTGCCGACCGGAATATGATGCGGGCTCGACCGGCGCTGGACGCCCGCCCACCGGACAGTTGCCGAAAGTTTCATTTGAAACTAAAAAGTCTGTGTTGGGGGCCAGCGACGAGGCGTAGCGTTCTGCGCCAAGCGGATACCCGGAGGAAACGCATGGACAATATCACCGCGACCGCCACGCCGCTGACCGGCTTCGGCAATGAGTTCGCCACCGAAGCGCTCCCTGGCGCGTTGCCGTCCGGGCGCAACTCGCCTCAGCGCCCACCTCTGGGACTCTATGCCGAGCAGCTTTCCGGAACCCCCTTCACCGTGCCTCGGCGCGAGTCCCGTCGCAGCTGGCTCTACCGCATCCGCCCTTCCGCCGAACATCCGCCCTATCTTCGCCTCGCCGACCAGGGCCATGTCGGCGGGCCGCTGGCGCCGCCCAATCCCAACCGCCTGCGGTGGAATCCCCCGCCAATCCCAGCCGAGCCAACGGACTTCGTCGCCGGCCTCGCCACCGTGGCGGCGACCGGCAACGGCCTTACGGAAAGTGGCGTCTCCGTCCACGTCTATGCCGCCAACACGTCGATGGAGCGCATTTTCTTCGATGCGGACGGCGAGCTGATGATCGTGCCCCAGCTTGGACGTCTCGATATAGCAACGGAAATGGGCCGTCTCGCAATCACACCGGGCAACCTCGTCATCATACCCCGGGGCATGCGCTTTCGCATCGCCTTGCCGGACGGCCCCTCGCGCGGCTACGTCTGCGAGAATCATGGTGCCGTCTTCCGCCTGCCCGATCTGGGCCCGATCGGCGCAAACGGCCTGGCCAACCCGCGTGACTTCCATGCCCCCGCCGCCGCCTACGAGGATCGCGAGGAACCCACCGAGGTCGTGCAGAAATATTGCGGTGAGCTGTGGGCCACGACACTCTCCCACTCGCCGCTCGATGTCGTCGCCTGGCATGGCAACCTCACGCCGGTGACCTACGATCTGGCGCGCTTCAATGCGATCGGCACCGTCTCATACGACCATCCCGATCCGTCGATCTTCACCGTGCTTACCGCTCCCACCGACACGCCCGGGCGCGCCAACGTCGATTTCGTCATCTTCCCGCCGCGCTGGATGGTGGCGGAGGACACATTCCGTCCGCCCTGGTTCCACCGCAATGTGATGAACGAGTGCATGGGCCTCGTCCACGGCGCCTATGATGCAAAAGCGGAAGGATTCATCCCCGGCGGCCTCTCGCTGCACGCGATGATGTCGGCCCATGGACCGGATGCCATCACGACGGAACGCGCGATGAATGCCCCGTTGGCACCGCACAAGATCGACGGTGCGCTTGCCTTCATGTTCGAGACCGCGAGCACATTACGTCCGACCGTCCGCGCCATGGCGTCTGCAGCGCTACAGGAAAACTACGATTCCTGCTGGAACGGCATGACCAGGCACTTCCGTTCGTGACATCCTGGGTCACATCATCCAACGGCCACCCGGACTTCCCGCTCGACAACCTGCCGATCGGCATCGTCTCGCCAGCGGGCGGAACGCCGCGCCCGGCCATCGCTATTGGCGAGCAGGTGCTGGATCTGCACGCGGCACTTGAGGCCGGGCTTCTGACAGGGGCGGCGCGCGACGCGGTCGAAACAACCGGGGCGACGCTGAACACGCTGCTCGCCCGCGGCACGGCGGTCCGCCACGCATTACGCCAACAGGTCGTGGCGATCCTGGCGACGGGCTCGACGGCCGAGCGTCTCTCCCATCGCTTGCTGCACGCGGCCGCCGACTGCACGCTGCAACTTCCGTGTGCCATCGGCGACTACACGGATTTCTATGCCGGCATCCACCACGCGACCCATGTCGGGCGCCTGTTGCGACCCGACAACCCGCTGATGCCGAACTACAAATACCTGCCTGTCGCCTATCACGGCCGAGCCAGCACCGTGCGCCCCTCCGGCGCACCGTTGCGACGCCCAAATGGTCAGCGCAAACCTGCTTCCGACCCGGTTCCGAGCTTCGGGCCGTCGCGCAATCTCGACTTCGAGCTTGAGCTCGGCATCTGGATCGGCGTCGGCAACGGGATCGGCGAGGCAATCCCGATCGCGCAGGCTGCCGATCACATCGCGGGCTACTGCCTGCTCAACGATTGGTCGGCCCGCGACATCCAGGGTTGGGAATACCAACCGCTCGGCCCCTTTCTCGCGAAGAACCTCCTCACCACCGTCTCGCCATGGATCGTCATGCCCGAAGCGCTGACACCATTCCGTGTGCCCGCCATGGCGCGCGACGCCGCGGACCCGCCAATCTTCTCCTATCTTGCCGATGCGAGCGATCAGGGTGCTGGTGGCCTCGACCTGGCACTCGAGATCTCTATGCTAACACCTGCCATGCGCGCCCAGTCGCTACACCCGCACCGCATCGCCAAGAGCAACGCGCGCTTCCTCTTCTGGACGCCAGCGCAGATGGTCGCGCATCATACCAGCAACGGCTGCGCGCTGCGCCCCGGCGACCTGTTCGGATCCGGTACGATTTCCGGCCCGGACAAAGGACAGGAAGGCTCTCTTCTGGAAATGACGGAGGGAGGGCGCGCGCCAATCGCCCTGCCAACTGGAGAGACGCGCCGGTTTCTCGAGGACGGCGACACAGTGATCCTCGCGGCCCGTGCTACCAACGGCCGCACGTCGATCGGGTTCGGCCTCTGCGAGGGCACGGTCCTACCCGCACCGGGAAGTGCCTGATGGCGATCTCGCCCGAAGCGTTCCGCACCGCCATGGCCCGCCTGGGCGCGGCCGTGAACATCGTGACCACGGATGGACCGGCCGGCCGCTCCGGCTGCACCGCGTCAGCCGTATGCGGCGTCACCGATCTGCCGCCGACGCTGCTGGTCTGTCTCAACCGCAACAACGACAGCAACGTGGCGATCAAGCGGAACGGCGTGCTATGCGTGAACGTGCTCGCTCATCATCATGACACGCTCAGCTCGGTTTTTGCCGGCCTTCTGGGGCATGATGACGCGGCCCAACGCTTCTCTCACGGGGAATGGGAGCGCCTCGCGACCATGGCCCCGGTCCTCGCGGACGCGGCGGTGGCGTTTGATTGTCGCGTCGCGCAAGCCACCGAAATTGGCACTCACACCGTATTCTTCGCGGAGATCGAAGCAATCCGCATCGAGCCGGACGCGGCAGTCCTGTTCTGGTTCGACCGTTCCTATCATCGCCTGCCGGCGGCATAGGCGGTAGCGTTGCGCGGGGTGGGGGGCCGGGCCCACGCCGCACGCGGCCGGCCCCCAACGACCCGGGGACGCGTCGACTCAGGCCGCTTTGACGCCGGCCGCAGCAGCGACTTCGGCAGCGAAATCGTCGGCCTTCCTCTCGATGCCCTCGCCGAGTTGGAAACGCGCAAAACCCTTGACGGCGATCCCGGACTTCTTGGCCACCGCGCGCACGCGGCTCTCGCCGTCATGCACCCACACCTGCTCCAGCAGCACCACTTCCTCGTAGTATTTGCGCACCCGCCCTTCGACCATCTTCTCGATGATCGCCTCGGGCTTGCCGGAGGCACGCGCCTGCTCGGAGAGGACCGCCTTCTCTCGCTCGAGCGCTGCAGGGTCGACATCGGTGATATCGAGCGCGTCGGGCCTCGCGGCCGCGACATGCATGCCCACCTGGCGCCCAAGCTGTTCCAGCGCCGCGAGCTCCCCCTCGCCCTCGATCGCCGCGAGGACGCCGATCTTGCCGAGGCCAGGCTTCACGGCCGCGTGGACATACGTTGCGACCGCCCCCTTGCCGACGTGAAGCACCCGCGCGCGGCGAATGTTCATATTCTCGCCGATGGTTGCGACGAGCTGCGTCAGTTCCTCCGCGACGGTGCGACCGGTACCCGGGTAGGGCGCGCCAGCAATGGCGGCCAAGTCCTCGCCGACCGTGAGCGCCAGCTTGGCGACCTCGCTCACGAAGGCCTGAAACTGCTCGTTGCGCGCGACGAAATCGGTCTCGGCGTTGACCTCGACCATCGCCGCCTTGCCAGGCGCCGAAGCGACACCGACCAGCCCCTCGGCCGCGACCCGGCCGCTCTTCTTCGCGGCCGCGGACAGGCCCTTTTTACGCAGCCAGTCGATGGCAGCTTCCATGTCGCCGCCGGCCTCGACCAGCGCCTTCTTGCAGTCGCCGAACCCGGCGCCCGTGCGATCCCGGAGATCCTTCACCAGGCCCGCGGAAATCTCGACCATTGAACACTCCCTTTCGTGATCCCGGGGAGGCCGCGCAACACGCGCGCCGCCCGGAGCCACTCGGCTATTCAGAACAATGAGTTAGACCGCTTCACCCACCGGCTCGGCCACGGCACCGATATCCTGCCCCGAGGCCTGCATTTCCGCCGAGATGCCGTCCAGCGCTGCCCCGGCAATAAGGTCGCAGTAGAGCGCAATGGCGCGGATCGCGTCGTCGTTGCCGGGGATCGGAAAGGTGATGCCTTTGGGATCGGAGTTGCTGTCGATCACCGCGATCACCGGAATACCCAGCTTGTTCGCCTCCTCGACAGCCAGCTTCTCCTTGTTGGTGTCGATAATGAACAGGATGTCCGGCAGCCCACCCATATCCTTGATGCCACCCAGCGCCTTCTCCAGCGCATCGCGGTCGCGGGTGATCTCCAGCACTTCCTTCTTGGTCAGGCCCGCCGTCTCGCCCGCCAATAGCTCCTCGGTCTGACGCAGGCGCTTGATGCTGCCCGTGATCGTCTTCCAGTTCGTGAGCGTGCCACCAAGCCAGCGATGGTTGACGTAGTACTGGCCGCACCGCCGCGCCGCGTCCGCCACCAGGTCGGCCGCCGCGCGCTTGGTGCCGACGAACAGCACGCGGCCACCGTTGGCGACGATGCCCCGCACCTCACGCAATGCACGCTCGAACATCGGCTGTGTCTGCTGCAGGTCGATAATGTGGACCTGGTTGCGCACGCCGTAGAGATAGGGCGCCATCCGCGGATTCCAGCGGCGCGTATGGTGACCGAAATGCACGCCCGCTTCGAGCAGCTGGCGCAGGGAAACCTCGGGCATTGCCATGTGAATGGCCTTTCCTGTCAGCCGGTTGGGCCTCCGCGAGGCGTCGAGCGGCACCGGCTGCCTCTCAGGATGAGTGCCTCGCGTGTGAAGTCCGGGCGATCGCCCGGCGGCGGCGGTATGGCAAAGCCCGAGCCCCCGCGCAACCCCAATGCGCGGTCATGGGTGGGATGCCGAAAGCCGCCTATGGACGATCTTGTTGCATCCCTGCCGCCCGCCCCCGGTCGGACGGGCGGCGTCGCTTCGGGTCGCAACGCCAATGCAGGCTACGCCGGCTTTATGTCGCCGCGCCATTCAGCGCCGTCGCAGGATTGCACCGTCGGTCCAAACTCGCCGGCAGGGTCCCCCAGATCGCGACTGCCCCGAAAGGGTCCAACCATCTGGCGTCGGAACTCAGATCAATACCGCACCCCGCCCCTCGGCACCCGTGATGCCGCCTCTGAAAACCTGGGGGTTCTGCCAAACCCGGTCAGCTCCGCTGCAACCGCTTGGCCTTGCACGTCTTCATCCCACACTACGTGGTTTCCCAAGTTTTCTGAGCGTCACCGTCGCGATCCCTTGTTTCCCAGCCGTGGCGACGGCCCGCTCATCGGCCTCGGCCTCCTTCGCCGCCGCAACGCGGCCGACCGCTTTGGCGACATAACCGTCCGCGAACGGAACTCGCTACAAATTCCCATCCCCCTAAAGTAAGGCGTCAAATTTCACCCAGGAAAATCTCAGCGGCACGTTAGGTTCTCAAGAATAAACCTACCTAAGAAAGCCGCAGATCTCATTGGGTCGCATCATTTTGGAATAAAAATTTTGAAATAAAAAGTTCCGGCAGGAGGAGCCTGGGCCCCGTCCTGCCGCTTTGCCGGCGTTTCCTCCCCAAACCTGGGCCGTCTAGCCTTTCGCACGCAGCCCTGTTTTTTGTCTATCTTCTGATTGGGGATCTGTCACGCGGAATCCTCCACGACACCCTAGAGTGCGGCGCATTTTCTTTCGCCCCGTCTTTGTGCAGCGCAACAAACCACTGAGACGGTCAGGCCGTCGACCATCGGCGCGGCTTGAACTGGCGTGACCGGCCGACGGCCGCTGACGTTGCCCCAGTGACACCTTCCGCTTGAATTGCGCTCTGACGGAAGTTGCGTCGCTGCCGATTTGCTAGACGATCCGACAATGCGTGCTTGCACGGCGCATGAAGCTTTCCTGAACATGCAGACACTGCCGTCCGCCCGGGTGGACGGAACGAACACGCCGCGCCAAGAGAGACGACGATCACCCCAGGGAACCACCAATGGACATCGAGACGATCCGGCAGCGAGCCTTCGCCATGCCGTTTACGGCGCCTGCCTTCCCGCCGGGTCCCTACCGTTTCATCGATCGGCAATATTTCATCGTCACCTACCGCACGGCTCCCCAAGCGCTGGAGCGCGTGGTCCCGGCGCCGCTGAAACCCGCTTCGGATCTGGTCAAATATGAGTTCATTCGCATGCCGGATTCCACCGGCTTCGGCGACTACACGGAAAGCGGCCAGGTTATTCCGGTGACACACGAGGGACGTACCGGCGCCTATACCCATGCCATGTTCCTCGACGATCATCCGCCAATCGCGGGCGGGCGCGAGCTCTGGGGCTTCCCCAAGAAGCTCGCCGCACCAGTACTCGAGGTACACGCTGACACCCTCGTCGGCACGCTCGACTACGGACCGGTCCGTATCGCCACCGCGACCATGGGCTTCAAGCACAGGACCGTGGATCCAGCCCCGATCCTGACGACGTTACAGGAACCTCAATACCTGTTGAAGGTCATCCCGCACGTCGACGGAACCGCCCGCATCTGTGAGCTAGTGGAATTCCACCTCGAAGATATCACTCTCAAGGGCGCCTGGAGCGGCCCCGCTTCGCTCGAATTGCATCCGCACGCACTCGCGCCAGTCGCCGAACTGCCGGTCCTGGAAGTGGTTTCGGCAATCCATATCCTCGCTGATATCACGCTTGGGCTTGGCCGTATCGCTTTCGATTACCTCGCTTGAAGGAGAGAACGATGATCCGCTTCACTGATCAGGTCGCCATTATCACTGGTTCCGCCAGCGGCATCGGCAAGGAGATCGCAACACGCGTGGCAGCGGAAGGCGGATCGGTGGTTATCGCCGACCTGAACCTCGCCGCGGCCGAGGCCACCGCGAAGGAGATCGGCGCCACGGGAGCGCGCACGCTCGCGGTCGCCATGGATGTCACCAATGAGGATCAGGTCGAAGCCGGCATCGCAAAGACAATGGCGACCTTCGGACGCATCGACGTGCTGGTCAGTAACGCCGGCATCCAGATCGTCAAGCCACTGCACGAATTCCCTTTTGCAGACTGGAAAAAGCTGCTCGCCATTCATCTCGACGGAGCTTTTCTTACCACCCGGGCCTGCCTCAAACACATGTACGCGGCAAAGCGTGGCAGCGTGATCTATATCGGCTCGGTGCATTCGAAGGAGGCCTCGAAGCTCAAAGCTCCTTACGTCACCGCAAAGCACGGATTGCTCGGGCTCTGCCGGGTCCTCGCGAAGGAAGGCGCCGAGTACAATGTGCGCGCGAACGTAGTCTGCCCCGGTTTCGTGCGGACCCCGCTGGTGGAAAAGCAGATCCCCGAGCAGGCCAGGACGCTTGGCATTTCGGAAGAAGATGTGGTGAAAAAAGTCATGCTCGGAGAAACAGTGGATGGCGAGTTCACCACAACCGCGGATGTTGCCGAGGCGGTGATGTTCTTTGCCGCGCATCCTACCAACGCGCTCACCGGTCAGTCGCTCGTCGTCAGCCACGGCTGGTTCATGGAGTAGGCCCGGGCGAGACGGCCCCCGACGCGGGTCAGACGACCCGCGTCGTTTCCGCCCAGTTCCAATAGAGACGCTTGGCCTCCTGGAAGATTGGGCCCGCATTCAGCGACCGGCCCTCGAACCGGTTGCAGACGACCAGCTTGCCGTAGTTGCCGCAGGAAAAGATCTCGTCCGCATCGTGTAGGTCCTGGACCGTGAGCTTGGCCTCCACTGCCTCGATGCCCGCCTCATTGAGCAAGGCAAGCACACGCTTGCGGGTGATGCCGGCGAGAAACGTGTTGTTTGCCACAGGCGTTCGGACCTTCCCACCTTTCGCAATCAGGATGTTGGCAAAAGCGAACTCGGCGATGTTGTCCCACGGATCGCGCATGACCGCCGCATCGAAGCCGCGCGAAACGGCCTCGCGCGTCGCCCGGTCCGAGTTCGGGTAGAGGCAAGCTGCCTTGGCATCGGTCGGCGCCATCTCCGGTGCGGGCCGGCGGAGCGGGGAAAGCGTCGCGGAAAACCCGCCGGCGGGCGGCAGCGGCGCCTCGAACAAATGCATCACAAAGGTCGTGACGGTACTCGTGGCGGTGAGCTGACCGCCGGCTCCATAAAACATCGGCTTTACGTAGAGAACCGCGTCTTTGCCCAGGCGCCGGATACCTTCGAGGGCCAGCGCTTCGATCTCCTCTGGCGCCATGGTGGGTGTGAGCGCCATGGCACGCGCGGAGTTGACAACCCGGGCGCAGTGCCGCGCAAGGTCTGGGACAAGCCCAGCAACAGCACGCGCGCCATCGAACACCACCGAACCTTGCCAGAAGGCGTGGTCGGTGGGTCCCACCAGGCGCGGCGGCAGGTCCGTCCAAGAACCATCGAACCAAAAAATTTCCTTGGGCATGGGTGACCTCGCGCGTTTGCTTCAGGTCGCGCGCGCAGCGCCACTATGTCAACCCGGGTCTTACAATAGACGCTGGCCATCGACGTTGCCGTCTGTTTGAGAACGGGCCACCGATAGGCACGTCTTCGCGGGGGGAGGCCATGGCGACGTGGATTCTGGCGTGGGGGGTGCCGGGCCTGGCGTCGTCGTGCGGGTCGGTTTCGGGGCGTCGTCCACCCGAAGGCGGGTCCAAGTGCCGACACCGAGGCAGGGCCTCGAAGCCACGTTAGCGTCGGTGTCGTGGACGATCTCGAGGAGCAAGTCCCGGGACGCCGCCTTATCGGGCGACTTGGCGCGATGGCCTGCTGCCGGCTTGGTGAACACCGAGAAAGGAGAGGGTTTTCCTTGATCGGTGGTTCCCATGCAGCGCCGGACCTTCAGCCGGGAGTTCAAGACAGAAGT
>JAJXSZ010000077.1 GCA_021784255.1 Pseudomonadota bacterium
GGCAACTGGTCGGTGAACAGCAGCTCGACCAGCTCCGGGCGCAGCACGCGCCTGCCGTCGAGCGCGCCGCCGCCGAGCAGCATGCGCAGGAAGCGGCCATAATCCGGCCCGCTGCCGCACAGCCCGGCGCCGCCCTGGAAGAACTCGCGGCGCCTCGGAGGTTCGTTCGCTACCGTAACGAGGCTGCCGTCGGCCTGGCGCGCGTGGACGCCAAGCCGGTCGGCGGGGAACTCGTAGCCGGTCCGGGTCATCCCGAGCGGCTCCAGCACCACCTCGCGCACGACATCCTCGAACGGCTTCGCCGCGGCGGCCGCGACCACCTTGGCCACCCAATCCGTGTTGATGCCGTATTCCCATTGCGTTCCGGCATCGAACAGCGCGACCGGCCGGCGCGGCGGGCGCAACTGCGAGAAGCGCAGCAGGCGGTCGTTGAAAAACGGATAGCCGAACCCCGCGGTGTGGGTCAGCAGGTGCCGCAGCGTGATCGGCACGCGCGCCGGGCGCAGCACCGGCTCGCCCGCCGCGTCGAAGCCTTCGAGCACCAGCGGCGCGGCAAGCTCCTCCACCCAGCGCCCGACCGGTTCGTCGAGCGCGAGCCGGCCCTGTTGCACCAGCACCAGTGCCGCGACCGAGGTCACGGCCTTCGACATCGAGGCGAGAAAGGCGCGGCTCGCCGTGGTGGCCGCGCCGGCCGCGCCCTGCCACAACGTGCCGTCGCGGCGCACCAGGAAGCCGGCGATGGCCGGCACCGCGGCGGCGTCCAGCGCGCCCTGCAGCGCCGCCGCCACCGCTTGTTGCGCCACCGCTGGTTGCGCCACCGCTGTTGGTGTCCCCGCTGTTCGTGTCACCGCCGCACCCGCTAGCGCCCCACCGCGTAGCCCTGCATGCCGCGCGGATTGGCACCGGCGAGGATCTGCCCGTCCGCTTCCAGTCGGGCGGCGGAGAGCCGCCCCTCACTCCATTCAGCACCCATCTCCGCCGCGTGCCCGCGCCCCAGGAGTGCCGCCAGCACCTCCGGCGGATAGCGCCCCTCGATGACCACCCGGCCGGGCCTGGCCAGGCGCGGCCAGAAGCTGTTGTTCCAGTGCTCGGTATGGAACGAAGGCGCATCGATCGCCTCCTGGATGTTCATCCGGTGGTGCAGCATGCGCAGGAAGAAGATCGGCTGCCACTGGTCCTGCTGGTCGCCGCCCGGCGTGCCGAAGCTCATCCAGGCGCGGCCGTCGCGCAACGCCAGGCTCGGCGAAAGCGTGGTGCGCGGGCGCTTGCGTGGAGCGATCGAGTTCGGCAGGCCCGGCGCGGCCCAGAAGATCTGGCCCCGCGTCGACAGCGGAAAACCGAGCTCGGGCACCACCGGCGAGGAGTGCAGCCAGCCGCCGGAGGGAGTGGCGCTCACCATGTTGCCGTCGCGGTCGATGACGTCGATGTGGCAGGTATCGCCGCCCACCGTGCCGAGCCGTGCGACCGTCGGCTCGCCGGTGCCTGCGGGCACGGTTTCGGGCGGGCTGATGCGCGCGAGATGCGCCAGATCGCCGGTAAAACCCGCGATGCTGCCGGGCCGCAGGGCATGGCTCGCGCTCGCGCCGATGAGCTTGCGCCGCTCGGCGTTGTAGGTCTCGCCGAGCAGGGTCGCGAGCGGCACCTTGACGAAATCGGGATCGCCATAGAACGCCTCGCGGTCGGCGAAGGCGAGTTTCATGGCCTCGACCACGGTATGGACGAAATCCGCACCGAGCGGATCCATCGCCGCGATGTCGACCCCGCGCAGCAGGGCGAGGGTTTGCAGGAACACCGGCCCCTGGCTCCAGGCGCCGCATTTGAGCAGCGTGTGGCCGGCATAGTCGAGCGCCACCGGATCCTCGACGCTCGCCTGCCAGCGCGCCATGTCGTCGGCGCTGAGCAGGCCGCGATGGCGCCGCCCCGAGCAGTCGAGCAGCTCGTTCTCGGCATAGAAGTGGCCGGCAGCTTCGGCGACGAAGCCCTGGTAGAAGCAGCGCCGCGCCGCCTCGATGCGTGCCTCGCGGGTAGCGCCGTTACACTCCTTTAACAATCTCTCCCAGCAATCGGCGAGTGCCGGGCGGGCGAACAGGCTGCCGACCGCCGGAACCTCGCCATGCGGCAGGAAGACGGCGGCGGAACTCGGCCAGTAGGTCTCGAACAGCGGGCGGACGGATTCGATCGCGGCGGGGATGCGCGCGACGATGTGGATGCCGCGCCGCGCGTAACCGATCGCGTAGGACAGCACCTCCGCCACCTCCATCGTGCCCCAGTCGCGCAGCAGCAGCATCCAGGCATCGAAGGCGCCCGGCACCACCGCCGGCAGCAGTCCGGTGCCCGGCACCAGGTCGAGGCCGAGGGCCGCGAAATGCTCCCCCGTCGCCCGGTCGGGCGCGACGCCCTGGCCGCAGATCACGTGCTGCCGGCCGGCCCTGGCGTCGTGCAGGATGATCGGCACGTCACCGCCGGGGCCGTTCAGATGCGGCTCGGCGACATGCAGCACGAAGGCCGCGGCCACCGCCGCGTCCGCCGCGTTGCCGCCTTTTTCCAGCACCGCCATGCCGGTCTGGCTGGCGATCCAGTGTGTGGTGGCGACGGCACCGAAGGTGGCGGCGATCTCGGGGCGGGTGGTGAACATGCGGCTCCATTCTCCGGCGTTTGTCGCAGGCTAGGAAAAACCGGGCGTTTGCGAAAGCCAGGCCGCGTTGACCCAGGCCGCGTTGACCCAGGTCAATGCAATCGTCGCGCCTCCGTTCCATCGCCGTCGCCGCGGCACGGGCTGAAGGCGGCTTGGCGATGCACAAGATGATCGCGCTCGAGGATGCGGCGGCGCTGATCCCGGACGGCGCCTCGCTCCTGATCGGCGGCTTCATGGGGATCGGCTCGCCGCACCGGCTGATCGGCGAGCTGGTACGCCAGGGCAGGCGCAACCTCACCGTCATCGCCAACGACACGGCGCGCCCGGGCGTCGGCATCGGCCGGCTGATCGATGCGCGCGCCGTCGCCCGGCTGGTCGCCTCGCATATCGGCACCAACCCGGTCACGCAGCAGCAGGTCATCGCCGGTGAACTCGCGGCCGAGCTCTGTCCGCAAGGCACGCTGGCGGAACGGATCCGCGCCGCCGGCAGCGGCCTCGGCGGGGTGCTGACCCCGACCGGCCTCGGCACCCTCGTCGCCGCCGGCAAGCGCACGCTCGACATCGACGGCACCACCTGGCTGCTGGACCTGCCGATCGCGGCCGATTTCGCGCTGATCGCGGCGCATCGCGCCGACTACCGCTGCAACCTCGACTACGCGATGACGGCGCGCAATTTCAACCCGATGATGGCGATGGCGGGCCGGACGGTGATCGCCGAGGCAGCCGAGATCGTTCCGGTCGGTGTCATTCCACCCGACGCCGTGGCGACGCCCGGCGCGCTGGTCGATCACCTGCTGCGCAGGGATGCCGGCCATGGACGCTAAGGAGCTCATCGCGCGGCGGATCGCGCGTGAATTGCCGGATGGCGGCCTGGTCAATCTCGGCATCGGCCTGCCGACCCTGGTGAGCCAGTACCTGCCGCCCGGGCTCGATATCTCGTTCCAGACCGAGAACGGCCTGATCGGCGTCGAACCGCTGCCGGAGGAAGGGGCGGAGGACGAATACCTCTCCGATGCGGGCGGGCGCTTCATCGGCGCGGTGCCCGGCGCCGCGAGCTTCGACAGTTGCTTCTCCTTCGCCCTGATCCGCGGCGGGCATCTCGATGTCACCGTGCTCGGCGGCCTGCAGGTCGATGAGCAGGGCCAGCTCGCCAACTGGATGATCCCGGGCAGGATGATCCCCGGCATGGGCGGGGCGATGGACCTGGTCACCGGCGCGCGGCGCGTCATCGTCGCGATGACGCATACGGCCAGGGGCGAGCCGAAGATCCTGCGCCGCTGCACGCTGCCGCTGACCTCGGTGCGCCGGGTCGATCTCGTCGTGACCGACCTGGCGGTGCTGGCGCCCACCGCGCGGGGGCTGGAGCTGCGCGAACGCGCGCCGGGCGTCAGCGTCGAGGCGATCGTCGCGGCGAGCGCGGCACGGCTGATCCTGCCTGCCGACATCCCCGAGATGCGGCTGGCCGGCTGACGCCGCGCCGTTCAGCCGCCGAGCGGGATGCGCGCGGCCTCGGTGAAGGCGGCGCCGGGCGCGGGTTGCACGAACAGCGCGATCGCGTCCACCCGGCGCGGCGTCGCCAGGGCGGGAGCGAAATGCGTCTCGGCCTCGGCGCGCCAGTGCGCGTGGCCCGCTGCGTCCAGTCGTTGCGATAGCGTCATGTGAAAGAACCACGTGGCGAAGCAGTAGGGATAGCCCCAGCGGTCGAGCATCCGCCGCTCGGCGGCGCCGAGACGTTGCGGCTGGCGGCGCGCGATCTCGGCCGCGGTCGGGAGCGCGCGCAGATGGTCGGGCTCCGCCACCGCCGCGTCGGCCAGCGCCTGCAGCGACGCCGACGGCGCGGTCTCGCATAAGGCGAGAAACCCGTGCGGGGCGGCGACCGCGAGGCGGGGAAGCGGGAAGGGGGGAATGCCGCGCGCGAGGTCGCCTGCCGCCGCCAGCACATCCGCCCAGCCGTAACCGTCGCGTAACCGGAACGGCGGCTTCAGCGTCGCGTGGAAGCCGTATTGGCGCGGCTCGGCGGTGATCGCCTGACGCGGCGCGGCGGCGAACCAGGACGCAGCCGCGAGCGCCAGCGGGTCGCCGGCTGCCGGCGCATAGTAGATCGCGATCCGGAACGGCGCCGCCGGCTCCGCTGTCACGCGATGCGCCGCCCCGCGCGCCAGGTCTCGCGCAGCACCGCCAGGCCGCGATGCTGGTGGATGCGGGCGAGATCGCCGCGCAGCCCCGGCCGCAGCGCGCCGCGATCGTCGAGCCCGGCCATCGCTGCCGGCGCCGCCGTGATCATCGCGAAGGCGCGCGCCAGCCCGATGCTCGCGGCGGCGATGAACGCCGCCTCCACCAGGCTCGCCGGCACATAGTCCGAGGCCAGCGCATCGACCGTCGCCGCCGCGATCAGGTCCGCCACCGCGACATTGCCGGAATGACTGCCGCCGCGCACGACGTTGGGCGCGCCGGCGATGACCTGCATGCCATGCGCCCGCGCCGCGCTGGCCGCCGCCAGGGTCACCGGAAACTCGCTGATGCGGATGCCCAGCGCAGCATGCTCGGCGACCTCCGCCTCAGTACGATCGTCGTGGCTCGCCAGGGCGATGCCGGTCGCGGCGACGGCGGCGAGGACGAAATCTCGGTTCGGCCCGCGCATCCGCGCGCGCTGCTCGATCCGCCCGGCGAGCGAGCGCTCGACCTCCTCGGCCGCGAACCCTTCCTTGCGCCGCATCGCGCGGTAATGGTCGAGATCGGCATACTGTCCGGTGCCGGGCGTGTGGTCCATCAGGCTGACCATGCGCAGCGCCGGGTGGCGGCAGACGGGCTCGAACAGATCGCGCATGTCGCTGGCCGGCAACTCGCAGCGCAGATGCAGGAAATGTTCGCTCTTGAGCACGCCCGCCGCGGCCAGCGCGTCGAGATCGACGACCGCTTCGCGAAACGTCTGCGTGCGCTCCTGCTCGAAGCCGACGATGCCGACGCAGAGGGCGTCCAGCACCGTGGTGACCCCGGCCACGGCGCACTGGGCGTCGTGCGCGAGCATCGCCGAGCGGGACGGCCAGCGCGCCTGCTCGCGCGGCTGGACCTGGCGCTCCAGGTTATCGGTATGCACGTCGACCACGCCGGGGATCAGCAGGTCGCCCTCGAGGTCGATGGCGCCCGGCGCGGCGCTGCGGCCGCGCGCGACCTCGGCGATGCTCCCGCCGCGCAGCACCAGCGTCCCCGGGAATGCCTCCTCCGGCGCGACGATGATGGCGTTGGTCAGGATCGTTTCCGTCATGCGGCCTCGCGAAGTGGACGCATCTCATGCACGCGATCGGCGACCGCGTCACGTACCGTTTCGTCATGGAAGATGCCGACGATCGCGCGTCCCGCCGCCTTGGCCTCGCGGACCATCGCGACGACCGTCGCCCGGTTCGCGGCATCGAGCGCCGAGGTCGGCTCGTCGAGCAGCAGGATCGGGTGCGCGCCGGCGAAACCGCGCGCGAGGTTGACGCGCTGCTGCTCGCCGCCGGAGAAGGTTGCCGGCGCCAGGCGGTGCAGCGCGGCCGGGATCGCCAGGCGCAGCAGCAGCGCCCGCGCCCGCGCCTCGGCGCCGGCGTCCGTCCCCGCCGCCTCGGCGACGATCGCCAGCGCCGGCACCCTCGGCACCACGCGCAGGAACTGGCTGACATAGCCGAGCGTGCGTGCCCGCACCGCGAGGATGGTGCGCGCATCGGCCGCCGCGAGATCGACCATCCTGCCCGCGTGGCGCACCAGGATCGCCCCGGCATCGGCGCGGTAGGTGCCATAGAGCGCGCGCAGCAGCGTGGTCTTGCCCGCCCCCGAGGGACCGGCCAGGGCGACGCATTCGCCCGCCGCCACGTCGAGCGAAACGCCCGCCAGCACCGCCAGCCGCAGGCCGCCCTGCAGATGCAGCGTGAAGCCCTTGCCGAGGCCGCGAACCGAGATCGCCGTCATGTCGCCAGCACCGAGCTGACGAGCAGTTGCGTGTAGGGATGGCGCGGATCGTCGAGCACCTGGTCGGTGAGCCCGTCCTCCACCACCCGCCCGCGCTGCATCACCACGATCCGCGCCGCCAGCAGCCGTGCCACGGCGAGGTCGTGCGTCACCAGCACGACGGCGATGCCGAGCCGGCGCACCAGGGTGCGGATGAGATCGAGCAGGCGCGCCTGCACCGACACGTCGAGCCCGCCCGTCGGCTCGTCCATGAACACCAGTCGCGGCTCTGTCACCAGGGTGCGCGCGATCTGCAAGCGTTGCAGCATGCCGCCCGAGAAGGTGGTGGGCCTGTCGTCGATGCGCGCGACGTCGATCTCGACCTCGGCCAGCCAGCGCGCCGCCTCCGCGCGGATGCGCCCGTAATGCCGCGCACCCGCCGCCATCAGCCGCTCGCCGACATTGCCTCCGGCCGAGACATCCATGCGCAGCGCCTGGCGCGGGTCCTGTTCGACGAAGCCCCAGTCCGAGCGATGCAGGCGGCGCAGCAGCGGCAGCGGCATCGCGTGCACCTCCGTCCGCGGCCCGTCCGGCTCGCGATACCAGACCTGTCCGGCATCCGGGCGCAGCCGTCCCGCCAGCACATGCAGCAGCGTCGTCTTGCCGGAGCCCGATTCGCCGACGACCGCCAGCACCTCGCCGGGCCAGAGATCGACATCGACGGCCTCCAGTGCCGTAATGGAGCCGAAACGAAACCCGAGTCCGCGCGCCGACAGCATCGCCTCGCTCACGGTGCTGACTCCCGCCGCGAGGCGCAGTGGTCGGTGTCCGAGCAGATGAACATCCGCCCGCCGCGGTCGTCGGTGACCACCTCGTCGAGATAGCTCGCCCGGTCGCCGCACAGCGCGCAGACATGCGCCGCGCGGGAGGCGCGGAACGGGTGATCCTCGAAGTCGAGGCTCACCACCGCCGTATAGGGCGGCACCGCGTAGATCCGCTTTTCCCGCCCGGCACCGAAAAGCTGCAAGGCGCGCATGCGGTGCATCTTCGGGTTGTCGAAGGCCGGGATCGGAGATGGCGCCATCAGGTGGCGGCCGTTCACCATCACCGGGTAGTCGTAGCTGATCGCGATCTGCCCGTAACGCGCCACCTGTTCGTAGAGGCGCACATGCATCGCCCCGTAATCGGCGAGCGCGTGCATGCGTCTGGTCTCGGTGCGCGAGGGTTCGAGCTGGTAGAGCGGCTCGGGCTGCGGCACCTGATAGACGATGATCTGCGCCTCGGTGAGGGTCGTTTCGGGAATGCGATGGCGGGTCTGGATGATCGTTGCCGAGGCCGTGCGCGTTGTCGTCGCGACGCCGGCGGTGCGGGCAAAGAACCGGCGGATCGAAACCGCGTTGGTGGTGTCGTCCGCGCCCTGGTCGATCACCTTGAGCGTGTCGGCGCGCCCCAGCACCGCGGCCGTCACCTGGATGCCGCCGGTGCCCCAGCCATAGGGCAGCGGCATTTCGCGCGCGCCGAACGGGATCTGGTGGCCGGGGATCGCCACCGCCTTGAGCAGGGTGCGTCGCAGCATGCGCTTGGTCTGCTCGTCGAGATAGGCGAAATTGTAGCCCTTCACGGCGCGGCCTCGGGCAGGCTGGCCGCCTGGGTCCGCTCCGCGGTCGCGCGCAGCCGCCTGATCGTTTCCAGTTCGGACTGGAAATCGACGTAGTGCGGCAGCTTCAGGTGCTCGACGAAGCCGGTAGCCTCGACGTTATCGCAGGTCGAGAGTACGAATTGCGGGTCCTGCGCCGGCGCGGTGCGCGCCTCGCCGAGTTCCTCCGCCCTGAGCGCGCGGTCGACCAGCGCCATCGCCATCGCCCGCCGATCCGCATGCCCGAAGGCGAGGCCATAGCCACGGGTGAACTGCGCCGGTTCGGTCTTCGAGCCCGCGAACTGGTTGACCATCTGGCACTCGGTCAGCGTCACCGTGCCGATGCAGACGGCAAAGCCGAGCTCCGCCGGCACGATCTCGACATCGACCTCGCCCGCGCGCAGCTCGCCGACGAAGGGGTGGTTGTTGCCGTAGCCGCGTTGCGTCGAATAGCCGAGGCCGAGCAGGAACCCCTCGTCGCCCCGCGCCAGCCCCTGCAGCCGCGCATCGCGCCCGGCGGGGAAGGCGAGGGGCGCGCGGGTGAGGTCGAAAGGCTCGTCCTCGCTGCGGGCGTCGGCTTCCAGCAGCCCCTCGTGGCCGAGAATGTCCGCCACCCGCGGCGTCGGCCCGGCGATCGCTTCGGCCTGCGGCGCGGGCGCGACCGGAGCGTTCTCCAGCAGCGCGAAATCCAGCAGCCGGTGCGTGTAGTCGTAGGTCGGGCCGAGCACCTGGCCACCTGGCAGGTCCTTGAAGATGGCGGAAATCCGCCGCGTCAGGCGCATCGTCGCGGTATCGAGCGGCAGCGTGGCGGCCAGGCGCGGCAGCGTGGTGCGGAAGGCGCGCAGCAGAAATCCCGCCTCGATCAGGTCGCCCTGCGACTGTTTGATCGCGAGCGCCGCGAGCTCGGGGTCGTAGAGCGAACCCTCCGCCATCACCCGGTCGACCGCGCGGCCAAGCTGCTCGCGGATCTGTGCGGTCTGCAGCTCCACGATCGCGCCATCGCCGCGCCGCGCCGCGGCGAGCCAGGCATGCGCCGCATCGATCGCGCGCTCGCCACCCTTGACGGCAACGTAGGCCATTATGACGACTCCGCAATGAAAATCGAACGCGGCAGCCCGGCGACGGTGCTGCCCGCGCACAGCACGAGGTCGATGCCGCGCGGATAGAGGCGCCGGTTGGCGGCCCAGCGCGCCGCAAAATCGGCCGGCAGGCCGCGCGGAGCGAAATTCCGCGTCGTTTCGATCCCGGGCCCGCGCAGCGTGAGCTTCGGCCCACCGTCGAGCGCCGGCACCTGCAGGATCAGCGTCGTCGAGGCCTCCGGAACCTCGTCGGTGCCGGCGGCGAGCGTCGCGAAATCCGCCAGCGCATCGCTCAGGACGAAGGCCGCGGCGCCCGGCTCGGCGTTGGCGCTGCCGGTATGGAACGCGACCCACGGCGCGAGCGCCGCGAACCGTCCGGCGAGATGGACCGGCGCGTCGGCGTCGACGAGCGTGAGCAGCACGGCGGCCGCCGCCGGCGCCAGCGGTGGCGGCGGGTCCGCGGGCGGCGCCACCCGCCAGAGCGTGCCCGGCCGCGCCAGCGCCTGCAGCACGGCGCGGAAACTCGCCTGGGCGTCATGCACGGGGTCGGCGAAACCGGGATGGGCAAGAAGGTCCGCCGGCATGCGCGTCACCGCTGCGTCGCCAGGGTGAAGAAATCGACCCGGGTGGCAGCGGCGCGGCGCGCGCCGGCGGCATGACGTTGCGTCTCCGACACGGCAAGCCGGTCGAGCACGGTCGCCTTCAGTGCCGCGTGCCGCGCCGGGTCCTGCAAGGCGGCATCGAGCCGGGCGGCGGCGAGCGCATGCGCCGCGTCGCGCCCGGCCACCGTCGCATGCCCGATGCGCCCCGTCGCGTCGCGCACGCTCGCGCGTGTCGCCGTCATCTCGCCGAGGTTGAACGGGGCGCCGCCGCCGCCGGCGCGCCCGCGCAGCATGACGAGCCCGGTCTGCGGCCCGCGCAGGACCACGAAATCCGGCAGCGCCGGGGCGGTTTCGAGGTGGGCGGCAAGCTCGCCCGGCACGGCGCGGGCGAGCAGGCCCATCCAGGCGGCGCGCTGGCGCTGGGCGGCATCGGCAGGCGGGGCTGCTGGGTCGGGGCTCGCCATATTGTCTAGACAACTAGATCTTTGCGACCCTACAACGCAAGCCGCATGCGACGCCAGCACCCCGCGCGGGATGAAGTGACGATGGCGCGGCCGGAACCGGGACCGCCCGGCCGCGGCGCCGCGGCGAGCGGCGCCACCGCGGTCAGGGGCTGCGGAGTCGCGCTGTGGCGGCAGATCGCGGGCGAGATCGAGCGCATGATCGCCGACGGCACGCTCGCCCCCGGCGCGCGCCTGCCGACCGAGGCCGAGCTCGCGCAGTGCTATGCGGTCAACCGCCACACCGTCCGCCGCGCCATGGAGGAGCTGGCGCGCGGCGGCCAGGTCCGGGTGGAGCAGGGGCGGGGCAGCTTCGTTGCCGAGGACGTGCTGGACTATGCCATCTCCG
>JAJXSZ010000078.1 GCA_021784255.1 Pseudomonadota bacterium
GCCGTTTCAGGTGCTCGGGCGCGGCGATGGGCGGTTCTGGTTCCTTGACAAGGAAGGCGCGCTGGTTGACGCGGCGGCGAATTCGCTTGCGCAGTGGCCGACGCTGCTGGGGCTCTGCGGCGGCGAGAAAGAGTGGCTCGTGCAGCATTTCCGCCAGCTTGACCGTGACGGCAACCCGACCGCCTGGTTCAATGTGCGTGAAGCGACGGCATCCGTGATGCGGCGCGCTGGGGCGCTCCCGCCGTTCGATGCCGAGATCCCGCGCCGGCGCTATGGGCTTTGGAAGGTCGCGGGCGGCTATGCGCTGCATCGCGGCGATGCGATCGACTGGTGCGGCGATGAGCGGCGCGCCGGCTTTGTCGAGGAACGCGCTCTGTGGCTGCGGCTTTCGCCGCGGCCCGGCGCGGGAGCGTCGGCGGACGCGGCGCTCGGCCGCGCGCTCGAGGCGCTGTTCGCGACGTGGAACTGGCGGCATGCGTCCTCGCCGGCGGTGCTGCTGGGTCTCGTCGTTTCGGGCTGGATCGCGGGCGCGCTGGAATGGCGGCCGCACGGCTTCGTCGTCGGTGAGGCGGGCAGCGGTAAGACGACGCTGCTGCGCGACGTGATCGCTGGGCTATGTCCGCTCACGCGCTACCTCAACGACTACACCGAGCCGGGATTGCGGCAGCTGCTGAGCGAAAGCGCGACCTCCATCGTGCTCGACGAAGCCGAGGGCGACGCGAGCACGGAACAGCGGCTGCGCCGCACGATCGAGATGCTGCGCCGTGCTTCCAGCGGCAGCGGCGTACAGTCCGTGAAGGGTTCGGCCGACCATGTGGCGCGGCAGTTCACGCTTTCGGGCTCGGCGATCATGGGCGCGATCTTCCCGCCGCCGTTGGAGCCGCAGGACGCCTCGCGGTTCACGGTGCTGCAGCTCAATCCGCTCGATACGGTCGCGCCGCAGGAATCGCCGGCAGCGTTCGCGGCGCGGCATGGTCCGGCGCTGTGGGGGCGCGCGATCCGCGAGGTCTCGCGCATCCTGCGGCTTTTCGGGATATTGCGGGCGCGGATCATCGCGCGCGGCTATCCCGCACGGCTGGCGGACCAGCTTGCGACCATCGCGGCCTGCCGTTGGGTGATGGTGCGGGGCGTGGAGGATGATCCGCGCGACGCCGATGCCGAGGACGGCGTGGATGAGCCGCTGGCGGTGGTGGAGCACCTGTTGGTCGACGAAGTGGACCGCGTGGCGGATGGCGCGGGCAACCAGGCGCTCGGGCGGCTGTTGATGAGCACGCTCGACATGGCGGGTGACAAGAAGACGCTCGGCCAGGTGCTGGCGCGGGCGCGGACGTTGCTGTTGCGCATCGGCGCGGCGCCGACGGACCTGGACGCGGCCAATACTGTGACCGAGGACCGCGCGGAACTGCGCAAGCTGGAAGCGCTCCTCGAGGGGCACGGCGTGCGGTGGGCCGCGTGCGAGAGCGCGCGCGGCGCGGACGCCCCCGCGCCCCCAATGGGGCTGTTCGTTGTCGTCGCGGCGCACCCGAGGCTGGAGCGTGCGTTCGCGGATACCGCTTGGTCCGGCCGACGCTGGGGCGAGGCGTTGCGGCAACTGCCTGGCGCGCTGGGCGGCCGAGACGTCGGGCCGCAGCGGGTTGGTGGTGCGCGCTCGCGCGTGGTGTGGGTTCCGGAGGCGCATTTCGAGCCGCCTGGAGGCTGACGCGGCGACTGGTGTTCCAGTGTTCCACTCGGTGTTCCACAAAAACCGCAGAAAACTGCGGCGGGAACACCGGAACACCGGAACACCGCACTTTCTGTAATTCTCTACGCGTGCGCGCATGTGTGAGGAAATCGTGGTGTTCCAGTGTTCCGGTGTACCGATGGCCGAAAACCGCCAGAAAAGTGGAACACCGAGTGGAACACTGGAACACGGGGGCTTGAAATGAGCGCTGTCGCTGTTTCACGTGAAACGAAACGATCGGCTGGGGTCGATGCGGCGGCGCTGGTGGTCGCGCGGCTCGAGGAAGCGGGCGCGACGCTGATGGCGTTGCCGCAGAGCGGGTTTTCGACGGGGATGCGCGGCTATTGGCCGGACATGATGCGCGACAGCTTCATCGACATGCCGTCGGCGGAGAGCGGGCGGCCGCCAGTGCCGGACGCGGCGCGGATCTCGCGGATGGAGGAGGCGTTCGGCTGGCTTTCGTTCATCCCGGCGCATCGCGGGGCGCTGCGGCGCATCGTGGGCTATCGGGCGCTGGTGAACCCGGCGACGGACCGGCACGTGTTCGCGTGGCGGCGGATCGGCAAGCGGATCGGCGCGGATCATCGGGCGGTGCAGCGGTGGCACGCGCAGGCGGTGGCGATCATCGTGGCGGGACTGGCGGCGCGGGGATTTATTTTCGACCCTTGACCAAATGGACCAAAATCCCGTAGGTGCATTGCCACGATACGCGAATCGCGCACCCGCCCGGCAGTTGCCGCGGCGGGTTTTTCTTTGGCGGGGTGGTGGTGGCGATCGAGATCTCGATCCGCACGCAGACGAGCGCCTTCGAGCGCGCGCTGCTGGCCGTCTCGCGCGAGCTGCGCGAGGAAGCGACGAAGCGCGTCGTCGGGCGCAGCGGCGCGCTGGTGCGGCGGCGGATCATGGACGAGATGCCGAAGCTGTTCGACAAGCCGACGCCGTGGACGGTGAACTCCGTGCGCTACGCGGCGAGCGGCAGCCAGGCGGTGCTGTTCATCGCCTATGACACCAGCAAGGGAATTTCGGCGGAGAAATATCTCGCGGCCGAGGTGCGCGGCGGCGCGCGGAAGAACAAGCGCTCCGAGCAGGCGCTGGAGCTGCGCGGGCTGCTGCCGGCGGGGATGCAGGTCGCGCCGGGGCGCGGCGATGAGTTGGATCGGTTCGGCAACCTTCGCGGCGGCCTGGTGGTGCAGGCGCTCGCGGGGATCGGGGCGATGCGCGAGACGGGGTATGCGGCGAACGCGACGGCGAAATCTCGTGATCGGTGGCGGAAGAAAGGGCTGGCGCATCGGCGCACGGGCACGCCGTTCTTCGTGGGCAAGTCGGCTGAATCTGGGACTGCCGGCGTTTATCAGATCATGGGCCGGCATCGCATCCGCGCGGTGATGCACTTCATCCCGAAGCCGATGTACCGCGACCGTTTGCCGTTCGAGACGATCGCCGGGAAGTTCGCGGGCGAGATCGTGCCGGTGCAGGTGCGGCGGGTGTTCCATGAGATCGCGGATGGCACGCTCAGGGTGTGAGCGGCGCTCGGCGAAGTGGTGAAATCGCGGGTCGCCGCCGCGGGTCCTTCCTGAGGAGAGCATGCGCCAGGGGCATTTCGCGCCCCGGTTTGTTGGTCAGTGAGTTATGTTTCCAAACGGGTTGACGTTGTCATTGCTTTTGTCGCCGGCGGTCCGTGACGTGGCGGATCGCGCGGGGACGAGTGCGCCCGTGGTGAAGAAGAAGGAGTTGGCGAAGCTCCTCAAGATCAGCCGGCAGACGCTCGACCAGTGGCTCGAGCGGTGGGACGAGTTCCCGGTGCTCGAGCGCGGCACGAACGGCCGGGAGTGGCAGTTCGATCCCGCGGCCGTCACCGACTTCCTGCGCGCGAGGCGCGACGAGGAACGGCAGCGGAAGGAAGCGCGCGACGAGGCGCTGGCGCAGCTCTCGCTGCCGCTCGACGACGACGAAGTCGTGCCCGGCCTGAGCGGCCTCTCCGCCGCGGACCGGCTGCGGATGGCGCAGCTGGCGAAGCTGCAGCGCGAAGAGGCGGAACGGCTGGGGAGGCTGGTGTCGCGCGAGGAGATCGAGGCGGCGCTCGCGGAGGGATTGCCGGAGCTGCTGCGCTCCGTGCGCGACGCGGCTCGAGGAAAGTGCATCGAGTTCCGGATGCCGGACGAGGAGACGCGGCGGCTCGACGGTGCGATCTGCGCGGCGTGGACGGCGAAGGTGCGCGAGCTGCAGGTGAACCTCGGCAAGAGCGAACTCGAGGCCTACATCGATGGCTGAGGCGGCGCGCGCGGCCTCCGGACGGTCGGTGTTCGCCGCGGCGCTCGATGCCGCAATTCCTACCCCGCCGCTGGATGTCGCGGCGTGGGCCGAGGCGAACCGATGGACGGCCGGCCCGCGCGCGGGTCGCTGGTCTCATAGCCTGACGCCCTACCTGGTCGAGCCGATGCAGGCGACCTCCAACGGGCTGCACACGACGGTGGCGATCGTCGGGCCCGGCCAGTGCGGCAAGACGGCCGTCGCGGAGAACCTGTTGCTGGGCTCGATCGACGCCGACCCGGCGCCATTCCTGTGGTATATGCAGAACGATGAGTCCGTGCGCGCCTACGTGAAGGAGCGCGTCGGGCCGATGATCGACGCGCACCGGACAGTCGCGGCGAAGCAGGGGCTGCGGGCAGTTGACAGCGCGATCGGGTTCAAACGGTTCCGCGGCATGACGGTGCAGTTCCTCGGCGCCTCGCCGGGGAACCTGATCAACAAGACGGCGCGGCGCATTGTCGCCGATGAGTGGGATGCGTTTCCGGAGAGCGTGGGCGACCCCAAGGTGCTGCTCGACGTGCGGCGCCAGGCGTATGGCAGGGACTCGCTGCTGCTCGCGATGTCGCACCCGGACCGGGCCGGCGGCACGCGGCCGAGCGCGTGGCTGCGCGGGATCATGGCGCTCTATGCGCAGAGCGACCGGCGCACCTGGTGGTGGCCGTGCCCTGATTGCGGCGGCTTCTCGTCGCCGAACCCTGGGGCCGCGCGACACATGGAGCTCGTGTTCCCCGAGGACGCGAGCCTCGACGAGATCGAGCGGGAGGCGGCGCTGCTGTGCCCCTGCTGCGGCTCGCACATTACCGATGACCAACGGCGCGAGATGAACGCGCGCGGTTTCTGGGCCGGCGCCGGGCAGACAGTGCACGAGGACGGCACCGTTTCCGGCGAGCTGGCGCGGCGCGACACGGCGGGGTTCTGGATCGTCGGCGTGATGTCGCCGTTCCTGCTGAGCGGGATTGGCGGCCTGGCACGGGCGCTGGCGGAAGCGCGGCGCGGCTACAAGGCGGAGGGCGACGACAAGGCGCTCCGTGAGGTGACGGTGAAACAGCTCGGGGTGCCGTACGAGCGCGCGGCCAAGGTCGGCGCGATGGATGCGGCGATGCTGGGCGAGCGCGCGGACGAGGCGCTGCGGCTGGGGCGCGTGCCGCGCGGCGTGCGGTTCCTGACGACGTTCGTCGACGTGCAGGCGAACCGGTTCGAGCTGCTGACGCGCGGGTTCGGCGTGGGCGCCGAGAGCTGGGTGATCGACCGCAAGACGATTCCCGCGGCGCCGGCGCTCTCCGCGGCCGACTGGGACACGATGATCGCGGCGGCGGCGCATGCGGCCTATCCGATCGAGGATGGCAGCGGGCGCGCGATGAAGATCCGCGCGCTCGGGATCGACAGCGCTGGCGAGCCGGGCGTGACGGAGCGCGCCTATGCGGCGTGGCTGCGGGCGAAGCGGATGCGGCTGGCGGCGCGGCTCGGCGTGGTGAGCGGGCGCGACGTGTGGACGGTGATCCTGACCAAGGGCGCCTCCAGCGACGCGCGGCGCCTGGTGGTGTCCTACCCGGATGCGAGCCGGGCGGACCGGCGCGCGGCGGCACGCGGCGAGGTTCCCGTGATGCTCTACGCGCCGAACACCTGGAAGGACGCGGTGGCGGCGCAATTGGCCGTTGCCGAGGACGGCCCCGGACGCGTGCACTTCCCGCGCGCGCTCCGGGCCGACGACGAAGCGGCGCCGGGCGAGTTCTTCGAGCAGCTCGTCGCCGAGACGCGCGATTCTCTGGGACGCTGGACGAAGACGCGGGCACGGAACGAGGCGCTCGACCTGATGGTGGGAACGCAGATCCTCGCGCACCTGCACGGGCTCTCGCGTGTTGATTGGGCGCGGCCGCCGGCATGGGCGCGGGACTGGGACGAGAATTCGCTTGTCGAGGCGCTGTCCTCCCAGGCTGCCTCGACGCCTCAACCGGCGCTGGTCGCGGCGGGGCTTCCGGCGCCGGTTGAGGTCACCTCGTCGCGCGAGGCGCGGCTGCGCAACCTGGCGCGGCGGTTGGGGTAGGGCATGTCCGGGGCGAGGACATCGATCACGCTGCAGGGCGTCGCGCCGGGGACGCTGCAGGCCTGGCTGCATGCGGCGCAGGCGGCGCTGGCCTCGCTGATGACGGGACAGATGGTCGCGACGGTGAGCTATCAGAACGGGTCCGGCAATCGTTCCGTGACGTACACGAAGGCGAACGTGGCGGACCTGCGGGCGTGGATCATGGAGCTGCAGGCGGCGCTCGGGAACACCAGGCCGCGGGCGATCGGGGTGATGTTCCGATGAGCGAAACACGGCGCGGGCTGGTGGACGCGACGGGCCGGGCGATTCGCGCGGAGGATGTGGCGCGGGTGCGGGCGCGGGCGTCGCTGAACGTGGGCGATGGGCGTGGGCGCCCGGGCGAGATGAGCTCGCCGTGGGCATACGACGCGCAGGCGTGGTTCAGCCAGGACTTCGGGGACTGGTTCCCGTGGGTGCGCAGTCCGGACGCGGAGATCAACGTCGACCGCGACCGCGTGGTCGGGCGGCTGCGGGATCTCACGCGGAACGATGGGTGGGCCTCCGGCGCGATCTCCACCATCGCGGATTCCGCGATCGGCGGCACGTTCTTCCCGCGGCCGATGCCGAACTGGCGCGTGCTGAACCGGCTCGACGCACGGTTCGATCGGCACTGGGCGGCTGAGTTCGAGGCGGCGGCGACGGCGGAGTGGCGGCTGTGGGCGAACGACCCGAACCGCTGGTGCGACGGAGCGCGGGCGTTGAGCATGACGCAGATCATGCGGCTCGCGTTCATGCACAAGGTGCGTGACGGCGACGCGCTGGCGGTGGTGCTGTGGGACCCGGGCAGCGTGCAGCCGGGTGCGGCGCATTATGCGACGCGGGTGCAGCTGGTCGACCCCGACCGGCTGTCGAACCCCTACCAAATGCTCGACATGGACCGCATGCGCGGCGGCGTCGAGACGGACCTGCTGGGCGCGCCGGTGGCATACTGGCTGCGGCGGGCCGAGCCGAACGACTGGTTCCAGGCGGCGGAGAGCATGATCTGGGATCGGTTCGACCGCGAAACGCCATGGGGGCGGCCGGTCGTGGTGCACGATTTCGACCGCGAGCGGGCCGGGCAGCATCGTGGTGTGGGCGTCCTCACGGCGGTGGTGGGGAGGTTCAAGATGCTCTCCCGCTACGACCAGGTCAGCCTTCAGCACGCGGTGCTGCAGGCGCTGATCGGCGTATTCGTGAAATCGCCCTACGACAACGAGATGGTCCAGTCGGCGATGGATAGCGGCGGCGATCAGGTCGGTTGGTACCAGGACATGCGCGCGGCGTACAACGCCGAGCACCCGGTGATGTTCGGCGGCGTGCGGCTGCCGAAGCTGTTCCCCGGCGAGAGCATCGAGACGGTGAAGGCGGACACGGCGCTGACGCAGTTCGAGCAGTTCGAGCACGCGGTGCTGCGTAGTGTGGCGGCCGCCGTGGGATGCACGGCGGAGGAGATCACGAGGGACTACTCGAAGACGAATTATTCGTCGGCGCGCTCCGCGATGCTCTCGGCCTATAAGACGTTGCGGCGCCGTTCGATTGATTTCGGGACGGGGTTCGCGACGCCGATCTACGCAGCGTGGCTCGAGGAGGCGGCTGACCGTGGGCGCGTTCCGCTTCCGGCCGGCGCGCCGGAATTCGCGGCGTGGCGCTCGGCTTATGCTGGCGTGCGGTGGATCGGGCCTGGTCGCGGTTGGGTCGATCCCGTGAAGGAACGCGAAGGCGAGATCATCGGCCTCGACGGCGGCTTCGGCACGCTCGACGAGACGTGCGCGGAGGTCGAGGGCTCCGATTGGCGCGACACGCTGGCGCAGCGCGCGATCGAGGTCGAGGAGATGCAGGCTCTCGGGCTCAAGCTACCGGCGTGGGCCGGCGGCGGCGGTGAGCCCGCGATGAAGATCAAGCGGCCGAACTAGGAGAGCTGCGGTGGCGAAAACCGACTGGCGCTGCGGCGCTGCCCGCGACCTGCCGATCAACATGACGCGGTCGTGGGACGGTGGCGCTGCGGCGAAGCGGATGCTGGACGCGGCCGGGATCGGTGGTGACCATCCGAAGCCGGAAATCGCGAAGCGCGGTTTCCTGCTCTACGACGCGGGCAACCCGAACCTGCGGGGCAGCTACAAGCTCCCGTTCGCGGACCGGATCGAGGGGCGTCTTACGGCGATCGCGGCGGGGGTCCGCAACGCGGCCTCGCGGCTGCCGCAGACGGACGCGCCGGAGCGGGAGCGGGACCGTGCGCGGCAGATCATCGACCATTACGAGAAGCGAATGGCCGAGGAGGAGAAGAAAAACGGCAGCGAAGAGGGCCGCAGCGCCGGCTTCCGGCCTCGTGGCGCTCACCAGCTTCATTTCCTTTCGCAACGGATCTTCAACACGCCGCTGGCGATCCATCCGGCGAAGGCAGGAGTGATCGCGACAGTGCTGGCGCGGCGGTTGGGCATCGGGAGTCTGCGCGGCGCGGGCGTCGGTGCCACGGAGTTCATGGCTTTCGACCAGGAAGACGAGAGAGACGCGGCGCGGGAGCAACCGCACGGCTATCGCGTCCAGGAAGGCGTCGCGATCGTTCCGATCCAGGGCACGCTCACGCACAAGCTCGGCTCGGTTCAGCCGTTTTCCGGAATGACGGGCTACGACGGCATTCGCCATAACGTGGCGCTCGCCATCGCGGACCCGGAGGTCAAGGGGATCGCGCTCGAGATCGACAGCCCTGGCGGCGAGGTGAGCGGATGCTTCGACCTGGCCGACTGGCTGTTCGCCGTGCGCGGACGGAAGCCGATGTGGGCGATCGTCGACGATTCCGCTTATTCCGCGGCCTATGCGATCGCCTCGGCGGCCGACTGGATCGTGGTGCCGCAGCTCGGTGGCGTCGGCAGTGTCGGCGTGATCGCGCTGGTGACCGATCTGTCGAAGGCGCTTGAAGCCGGCGGCATCACCGTCAACGTGATCCAGTTTGGCGCGCGCAAGGCGGATGGCCTCGAGGTGATGCCCTTGTCGCCGGAGGCGCGCGATCGCTTCCAGGCCGACGTGAACACGATGGGGGACCGGTTCGTCGACGTTGTCGCGCGCAACCGCAATCTCGACGCGGCCAAGGTGAAAGCCACCGAGGCGGCGACCTACCTGGGCGCCGATGGCGTGCGCCAAGGACTTGCCGACGCCGTTGCGGCGCCCGACGCGGCGTTCCGCGATTTCCTGAAAACACTCCAACAGTAAGGACGAGACGATGGCATTCTTTGGCATCGGCGCCGGTCATCGGCGCCGCGGTCGGGCGCGCGCCGCTGCCGAGACGGAAGAAGAGATGCGCGAGCGGCACGCGCGCGAGATGCGTGAGGCTGGGTTCGAGCCGGACGACCAGCCGGACCCGCAGGATCCCGTGGCACCCGGCGATGACGATGACGCCGGCGGCCGTCGCGCGCGCACCGGCGATACGATGCCGCCGGCGGACGACGCGGATCCCGACGCGCCCCCGGCCGAGCCGGTTCCGGCGACGGACGAGGATGACGACGGCGACGACGATGCCGAGGACCGCGAGGACCAGGACATAGACGGCGAGCCGGACGAGGAAGCGCGGCGCCGTCGCCGCGCGGCCGCGCGCAAGCGGCGCCGGGCGAAAGCGCGGGGGGCCGAACGCGCACGCTGTGCCGCGATCTTCGCGGCGCCGGCTGCGGCGAAGAACGTCGGGCTCGCGGCCGAGCTCGCGTTCAACACCACGCTTCGTTCCGCCCGCGCGGTCGCGATTCTCAATCGCGGCGGCGACGGCGGTGGCCTCTCGGCGCGGATGTCGGGGCTCGGCACGGTCGCGCCGCTCGCCATCGGCTCGGGCGGCGGATCCCCGGGCGCGCGAGCGCCGCAGGGCGTCGCCGCGTCGTGGGACGCCGCGATGAAGAAAGTGCGCAACTGGTAACGAGGAGCGACCGACATGGTTTCCCCTGTTCTGTACGAACATTTTTATGACGGTGCGTTCCTCATCAGCGAGGAGGAGGCGCACCGCTCGCGCGACACGGGCACGATCACCAACAGCGGCGGCTCTGACCTGCCGCTGGATGGCGGCCTGATCCTGGCCGCCGTCGCCGGCACGGTGAGCGCGGCCGCGAAGCCATCCGGCAACACCGGCAACGGCACGATCGGCAGCCTCTCCGCCGGTGTTGGCGCGCAGATCGGCACTTACCAGATCCGGTTCACCGCGGCGACGACGTTCAACGTGTACGACACGACGGGCGCGCAGCTCGGCGCCGGCGCGACGGGGACGGCGTTCTCCGACGAGATCGGGTTCACCATCACCGCCGGCGGCACGGCGTTCGTGGCCGGCGACGCGTTCATGGTGACGGTCGCGAAGGGCGGCTGGACGCCCTACACCGCGGCGACGCCGCCGGTCGGCCTGGGCATCCTGTACAACCGCACGGTGATCCCCGCGGGCACCACGAAGAAGGTGACCGTGGTCTCGCGCCAGGCGCAGGTGAACCAAGCGGAGCTGGTGTGGGATCCGTC
>JAJXSZ010000079.1 GCA_021784255.1 Pseudomonadota bacterium
GTTGCGTGCCCGGAAGGCCCCGGCCCCTTCCCTGGCGTGGTGCTGATCCACCACCTCCCCGGCTGGAGCGAGCTTTACATCGAAAGCACGCGCCGCTTCGCTCATCACGGCTACATGGCGATCTGCGCCAATCTCTATGAGCGCGAGGGCGGCGCGGACGCCAACCCCGACGACGTGGCCGCCAAGGTGCGCGCCAGCGGCGGCATCGCGGACTCCCAGATGGTCGGCGACACGGCCGCGGCCGTCGCCTGGATGCGGGCGCAGCAACAGCACAACGGCAAGGTCGGCGTCTTCGGCTCCTGCTCCGGCGGACGCCACGCCTTCCTCTATGCCTGCACCCGCAACGACGTGGATGCCTGCGCCGAGCTGTGGGGCGGCCGCGTGGTGATGGGCCGCGACGAGCTCAACGCCAGGACCCCGGTGGCACCGATCGACCTGACGAAGGATCTCTGCTGCCCGCTGCTCGGGATTTTCGGCAACGAGGATCGGGCACCGAGCCCCGAGCAGGTCGACCGGCACGAGGCCGAGCTGAAGCGGCTCGGCAAGACCTATGAGTTTCACCGCTACGACGGCGCCGGCCACGGTTTCTTCTATTGGCACCGGCCGATGTACCGCGCGGAACAGGCGATGGACGGCTGGGCCAGGACCTTCGCCTTCTTCGGCCGGCATCTGGCATAGGAGAGGAATCATGTGCACCTCGATCATCGAAATCGTCGGCGCCGAGGGCATGGCCAAGCGTGGCGATGCCTGGTTCGAGCTCACCACCGCGGTCGTCGCCTACGATCACGCGCGGCATGCGCCGTTCGGCGACGTGATCACGCTCGACTTCGTCAACGCGGCGCTCGACCCCGGGGCGCGAGCCGGCATCGAACTGACACTGGCGAGCGCGCGGGAACTCCGCGCGGCACTCGACCGTGCCATCGCGGCCGCCGAGGTCGAGGAAGCGGAGGTGCGCGGCAAGCACACCCTGCCCCGCGCCGCCTGACCCCGCCTTCGCGCGGCGCAAGCCGCGCGGCAACGCTCATCGTCCACGCGCACCCCGACTCGCCCGATCTCCGCGCCGCGGTCGCCGCGTGCCAATGCCTGCCGGTTCTGGATTCGATGTTGATTCGAGAATATCGCGCAGACGACATATTCACGTCCGCCGATCGGCTCGCCGCGCGCCACCACGCCATGCTCACCCGGACGCCGGAGGGCGGCGGCAGGCTCGCGCAGTGTCCGCGCCGCACGGATTGGCTCGCCCGCGTCGGCGCCGGCCCGAGCTTGCAGGCCACGGTGCCGGCGCGGCTCACGCCCGCCGGACGCCAGGAGGCATCCTGGCAGCGCGCCACGCCGTCATCAGGGCCGCGATCTCCCGCGCCGCCGTCTCGGGCGACGGCGTGCCGCAGATCGCCGAGACCACCGCCAGCCCCTGCGCGCCGCTCGCCAGCACCGCGCTCACGTGCTCGGCCCTGAGGCCACCGATGGCCACCGCCGGCACGGGGCAGAGTGCCACCAGGCGCGCGAGCCCGGCGATTCCGGTCGGCGGCATATGGCCGGGCTTGGTCGACGTCGCGAAGACCGGTCCGATGCCGACGTAGTCCACCACGGCGGGGTCGACGCGCCGTGCCGCCGCCTCGGTCTCGACGGAAAGCCCGAGGATCGCGTCGGCCCCCAGCCGGGCGCGTGCCTCGCTGGCCGGCATGTCTTCCTGCCCGACATGCAGCCCGGCGCCGAGCGCCAGCGCCGCCTCGGGGTCGTCGTTGACGATCAGCACCGCCTGGCTGCCCGCCAGCGCCGCCTTGAGTTCCTGCCCTGCCCTGATCAGGCCGGCAGTTCCCATGCGCTTGCCGCGCAGCTGCACCATGCTCGCCCCGCCGGCGACCGCCGCGCGCGCCGTCTCGGCCATGTTTCGCGGCCGACACATATCCTCGTCGAGCACCAGGTAGAGCGAGAGATCGAAGCGCTTCAAAGCGTCGTGACCCTGTCCGCCAGCACCGCTGCGTCCAGCGTCGACAGGACGTCGAGGAAACGGACCGCAAACGAACCGGGCCCGGCCGCGCCGCGACCGGCCTCGCTGCCCGCGGCCGCGAACATCGCCAGCGCCGCGACGGTCGCATCGAAGACCTCGCCCGGCGCCACCGCGGCGAAGCCACCGCACAGCGCGCTGAGCGCGCAGCCCAGCGCCGTCACCTTCGGCATCAGGGGCGAGCCGCCATCGATGCGGGCGGCCCGTTGCCCGTCCGTGACGAAATCCACCTCTCCGGTCACCGCGATCACCGCCCGGTGCGCCACCGCGAGCTGCCGCGCGGCGGCTTCCGCGCGCTCCACCGGGTCGCCGCTGTCCACCCCCTGGCCCGCGCTCGCCGCGCCCGCCAGCGCCAGGATCTCGGAGGCGTTGCCACGCACGACGCTCGGCCGCAGCGCCATCAGCTCGGCGACCGTACGCCGGCGAAACCCGGTCGCAAAATGCGCCACCGGATCGAGCACCCAGGGCTTACCCGCCGCCGTGGCCGCGGCCGCCGCGCGCTTCATGCCGACAATCCACGGCGTCGAAAGCGTGCCGATGTTGACCACGACCGCGCGCGCGAGGCTCGCGAACTCGCCCGCCTCCTCCTCGGCATGGACCATCGCCGGCGAGGCGCCGGCGGCGAGCATGACGTTGGCCGTGATGTTCATGGCGACGTGGTTGGTGATGATCTGCACGAGGGGCGATTGCGCACGCAACCGCGCGAGCAGTTCGGAGTGTGAGGTCATGCTCATCCATCCTGTTGACGATGTTGCCGCCGGCCCAGGCGGCCAAGCCCCGCCAGAGCCATCCGGCGTTGCAGCCTTTATGTCCCGACGACACCGAGCCGCTCGAACAGCCCGATCAGCACCAGGTTGACGTTGAACTTGAAGTCGTCCGTGGCCCGCACCGTGTTCGCCACCCGCTCGATCGGCCAGAGCTCGAACCCTGCGACCTCCCCATCCATGGGCCGCGGTTCGAAACTCTCCGGCAGCTCGATGTCGAAGCAATGCAGGTGGTCGCGGCGCAAGCCCTCTGCCCGCTCCATCACGTACCGCACGGGCTCCACCGCGACCGCGGCGCGCAGCAGCCGCTCGGGCAGCCCTGCCTCCTCCTGCGCCTCCTTCACCAGGCAATCCCAGACGCCGAGGCCGGCCGGGACGCCTCCGGCCACCAGGTGGTCCAGCTTGCCGGGATCGAGCGCCTTGTCCGCCGCCCGCCTCGCCACCCAGAGGTGGAGCCCGTCCGCCCGCCGGACCAGCGCGTTGAGGTGCACCCCCTCGGCAAGCAGGCCCAGCGCTGGCAACACGCCCCGGTCGACCTGCCCGAGCACCGGCCCGCCGACCTCCGTCCGCACGTCGAATGCCTCGCCGCGCCAGCGCGCCAGCCTGGCCTCGACCAGCGCCCGCCCCGCCGCCGCGATGTCCGCGACGGTCAGCCGATCCGCGGCCAGCACCGCGCCCGGCAGCGCGGCGGCCAGCGCCCGCGCGATCCTGGGCCGCACCCAGCCCACCGGCTCGGCATGCAGCCATAGCTCGTGGTGGTCCCCCGGCAGGGCGATGTTGTTGCAGGCCCGGATGTGGCGCGTGAAACCTTGGTCCATACAACGAACCTACCCAACCACGCCCGCGGATGCCATGTGAGGGTGATGCGCAGCCTCGCCGCCACGGCCCCACCGCTTGTCGTCCCCGGCCGCTCCGGCCTTGCCACCCTGCGTTCCCTGCTCCCCTATCTCTGGCCCAGGGGCGAGCCGGCGGCCAAGGCCAGGGTGCTGATCGCCTTTGCCTTTCTCGTCGCGGGCAAGGTCGCTTCGGTCTACGTGCCCATCGTCTACGCACGCGCCGTCGACGCCCTGGCGCCGAAGACCGGCCAGGCCATCCTGCCCATCGCCATCATCGTCGCCTATGGCCTGCTGCGGGTCGCCGCCACCGGCTTCGGCGAACTGCGCGATGCGGTCTTCGCCGCGGTGCAGCAGCGCGCGGTCCGCCGCGTGGCGCTGCGCACCTTCCGCCACCTGCACGGCCTGTCGCTGCGCTTTCACCTCGACCGGCAGACCGGCGGCCTCGCGCGCGCCATCGAGCGCGGCACCCAGGGCATCACCCTGGTCCTGCGGCTCGCCGTCTTCAACATCATCCCGACCCTGCTCGAGGTCGGGATGGTGACGGCGATCCTCTGGCACCTGTTCGACTGGCGCTTCGCGCTCACCACGCTGGCCGTCGTCGTGCTCTATCTCGGCTTCACCATCGGCTTTTCGGAACTGCGGGTGCGGGTGCGCCGGCGCATGAACGAGAGCGATTCCGAGGCCCAGACGCGCGCCGTCGACTCGCTGCTGAACTTCGAAACGGTCAAATATTTCGGCAACGAAAGCCACGAGGCCGCGCGCTTCGACGCCTCGCTCGCCCGCTATGAGCGCGCCGCGGTCAAGAGCCAGGTGACGCTGAACCTGCTCAATCTCGGCCAGGCGCTCATCATCTCGCTCGGCCTGGCCGCGGTGATGCTGCTTGCCGCGAACGGCGTGCGCGGCGGCGCCATGACGGTCGGCAAGTTCGTGCTGGTGAACACGTACCTGATGCAGCTCTACCAGCCGCTCAACTTCCTCGGCTTCGTCTACCGCGAGATCAAGCAGGGCCTCGTGGACATGGAGCAGATGTTCTCCCTGATGGCGGTGCCCACGGACGTCGCCGACAAGCCGGACGCCATCGAGTTGCACCGGCCCAAGGGCGCGATCGCCTTCGAGGATGTCCGTTTCGGCTACCGGCCGGACCACCCGATCCTGCGCGGCGTCTCCTTCAGCGTCCCGCCGGGGCGCAGTCTCGCCATCGTCGGACCGACCGGCGCCGGCAAATCCACCATGGCGCGGCTGCTGTTCCGCTTCTACGACGTCACCAGCGGGCGCATCACCTTCGATGGCCACGATCTGCGCGACATCGCGCAGACGAGCCTGCGCGCCGCCATCGCCGTCGTGCCGCAGGACACGGTGCTGTTCAACGACACGATCCGCTACAACATCGCCTACGGTCGCCCCGGAGCCAGTGACGACGAGGTCGAGCACGCCGCGCGTCTCGCGCAGGTGCATGGTTTCGTGCTGAGCCTGCCCGATGGCTATGCGACGCGCGTGGGGGAGCGCGGGCTGAAGCTCTCCGGCGGCGAGAAGCAACGCGTGGCCATCGCGCGGGCCATGCTGAAGAACCCGACCCTGCTCATCCTCGACGAGGCGACCAGCGCACTCGACACCCGCACCGAGGCGGAGATCCAGTCCGCGCTGCGCGCCATCGCCCGCGATCGCACCACCATCACCATCGCCCATCGCCTCTCCACCATCACCGACGCCGATGAAATCGTCGTCCTCGAGGCCGGGCGCGTTGCCGAGCGCGGCTCGCACGCGCAACTGCTCGGCCAGTCCGGGCTCTACGCGCGCATGTGGGCGCTGCAGGCGGAGGATGCCGCGCTGCAGGGCTGAACCCGGCCCGCGCGCCGGGTCGGCAGGGCGGTCCTGGGCTTCGCCGGCCCGGCCACGCCGCGGCGAGTGACGTCGGCCACACTCCGAATTGATTCAGATCAAGGCGCCATCATCCCAAACTCGCATTTTCGGCGGCTAGATGAGGGAGGAGTCGAGGGTGCTGAAGGCGCCAGCCCGCCCCACCCGCGCGCCGTCCATCGAGGCGCCGTTGGTGGAGGCGCAACTTGCCGAATTGCATCGGGCCATGCGTACGACGTTCGGGCCCCGGGTCGCTTCCACGGCACTCGCCGAGGCCGGACGGCGTGCCGCCGCGGAGTTGTTGCGCGCGATCCCGCTCCCCGAGCGCGAGCGCCGGCTCAGCCTGCCGCGCACCGCGTCGACGGCGATGCTGCTCGCGTTCCTGCGCCGCCACAGCGGACGTTTCGCTGCGGAGCGTCGCTTCACCGCCAGGGGCGGCACCAGCCCGGTGCTGATCATCGCGGCCAACCCGCTCTGCGATCCACCGACGCGCGGCGAGCGCGTCTGCGCCTGGCACGAGGCGCTGTTCGAGACGCTGTTCCAGGCCCTGGTTTCGCCCGGCGCGCGCGTTCGCGAGACCACCTGCCTCGCTCAGGGCGATGCCGAATGCCGCTTCGAGGTGACGTTCGAAGAGGGCTAATGCCCCGCGGCGGGGGCGTCGAAATCCGGTACTGCCAGGCCGGAGGCAACGAGCTGGGCGGCAAGCGCCGCTTTCAGTCGCCCGAGGCCGGCCGCGTCGCGGGCCTCGGCGCGCGCAACCAGCACCGCCTGGGTGTTGGAGGCGCGCAGCAGCCACCAGCCGTCATCAGTGAGCACGCGCACGCCATCGGTGTCGGCAACTCTCGCCCCCGCCTGCCTGAGCCGGGCAGCAACCTCGCCCACCACCTGGAATTTGCGTGTCTCGTCGCAATCGAAACGAAGCTCCGGCGTGTTCACCACCTGCGGCAGCGCCTTGCGGATCGCGGCAAGCCGTTGCGTGCCGCGCGACAGGATGCCGAGCAGCCGCACCGCGGCGTAGAGCGCGTCGTCGAACCCATACCATTTGTCGGCAAAGAACACGTGGCCCGACATCTCGCCCGCGAGCGGGCATCCGGTCTCGGCCATCTTTGCCTTGATCAGGCTGTGCCCGGTCTTCCACATCAGCGGCTTGCCGCCGGCCTTCGTCACCTCGTCGAACAGCACCTGGCTCGCCTTCACATCGGCGATGATCGCCGCCCCCGGCCGCGCCTTCAGCACGTCGCGCGCCAGCACCACGAGGAGCTGGTCGCCGAACAGCATGTGCCCCTCGTCGTCGACCACGCCGATCCGGTCCGCATCGCCGTCGAAGGCGATGCCGAGGTCGGCGCCGTCCGCACGCACCGCCGCGACGAGCGATGCCAGGTTCGCCGCCACCGTCGGGTCGGGGTGATGGTTGGGGAAATGGCCGTCGATCTCGCCGAACAGGATGCGGTGTTCGCCGGGCAGCCGGGCCACCAGCGCCTGCAGCACCTCGCCGGCGGCGCCGTTGCCGTTGTCCCAGACGACTTTGAGCCCGCGCCGCCCGTCCCAGTCCTGCGCCAGCCGCGCCACGTAATCGGCCCGCACGTCGGCCCGCGTGATCGCACCCGTGCCGGACTCGACATCGCCCGCTGCTGCCATGTCGCCGATCTGGCGGATCTGCGCGCCGAAGAACGGCCGGCCCGCCAGAACCATTTTGAAACCGTTATAATTGGGCGGGTTATGGCTGCCGGTGATCTGGATCGCGCCGCCCGCCGCACGCACGGTGCCGGCATAGTAGAGCATCGGCGTCGGCCCGCAGCCGATGCGCGTGACATTCACGCCCGCGTCGGCAAGGCCCGCGGTCAGCGCCACTTCCAGCGCCGGCGAGGAAAGCCGGCCGTCGTAGCCGACTACCACCTCCACGCCGCCCGCGCGGCGGACGATGCTGCCGAAGCAACGGCCGATCGCGGCCGCATCGTGCTCGCTCAGCGTTTCGCCGATGATCCCCCGGATATCGTATTCACGCAGCACCGTCGGATGGAAATCGTGGCGGAAGGTCATGCCGAAACCGTCGCGGATGTGTAACGAGCAAGAAAGGCGCGCACGGCCGGCGCCATCTCCGGGCGCTTCAAGGCAAACGCGATCTGCGCCTCGAGGAATCCGATCTTGTCGCCGCAGTCGAACCGCCGCCCCTCGTAGCGCAGGCCATGGAACGGCACCCGGCCGATGAGCTTGGCCATCGCGTCGGTGAGCTGCACCTCGCCGCCGGCGCCACGCTCCTGGCGCGCGAGATGCTCCATCACCTCCGCCGTCAGCACGTAGCGACCGATGATCGAGAGGTTCGAGGGCGCGACCTCCGGTTTCGGCTTCTCGACCAGGCCGCGCACTTCGACCATGCTCCCGTCATCCTCGCCCACGTCCAGGATGCCATAGCGGTTGGTCTGCTCGCGCGGCACCTCGCTCACCGCGACGACGCAGCCGCCGGTCGCCGCATGCGCCTCGGCGAGCTGCTGCATGCAGGGTTTCTCGGCGAGCACCAGGTCGTCCGGCAGCAGGATCGCGAACGGGTCGTCGCCGACGAAGGCGCGCGCGCACCAGATCGCATGCCCGAGCCCGAGCGGTTCCTGCTGGCGCACGGTGACGACGGCGCCCGGCGGCGGCTGGGAGGCGCGCAGCTTGGCGATCTCCTCCTCCTTGCCGCGGGCGCGCAGCGTTGCCTCCAGCTCGTAGGCGATGTCGAAATGTTCGACGATCGCGGTCTTGCCGCGGCCGGTGACCAGGCAGAATTGGTCGATGCCGGCGGCGCGCGCCTCCTCCACCGCATACTGGATCAGCGGCTTGTCCACCACCGGCAGCATCTCCTTGGCCATTGCCTTGGTGGCGGGCAGGAAACGGGTGCCGAGCCCGGCGACGGGAAGCACGGCTTTGTGCAGTGGTTTCATGGTGTTCTCCGGCTATCGGCGAAGGCGGTCACACGCGCGCCCGGCGGAATTGTGGCAGCCGCTTATCGCACACAAACCGCGCCGCAAGCATCACGCCAGCAAAACATCACGCGCCTG
Source organism: Pseudomonadota bacterium (assembly GCA_021784255.1). Lineage (GTDB taxonomy): Bacteria > Pseudomonadota > Alphaproteobacteria > Acetobacterales > Acetobacteraceae > JAJXXT01. The sequence goes on from JAJXSZ010000079.1 coordinate 8,504, forward strand.
GTTGATGCGCGCCGCGAGCCAGGCGGAACCGCCCGCATCCGGATGCGCCGCGCGCATCAGCCGCCGGTGCGCCTCGCGGATCGCCTGCTCCGAGGCCCCCGGCTGCAGCCCCAGAACGTCGTAGGCCTCGGCCCGCGTCATGCCCGAGCCACGCCGCGGCGGCATGGTCGCGCGGCCGCGCCGGCTCGCGGCCCGCCGCACGCGTTCCGGCAGCCAGTTCCAGGCCAGCGTGCCGGTGAGCGCCAGGATGCCGAGCCCCGCGGGCTCGCGGCCGGTCAGCAGGAGCAGCGCGGCCAGCGACAGTCCGGCCAGGCCCAGGATCCACACGCCCAGGGACTTGAGGGTGGCGACGTCGGCGCGGGAGAAGGCGCCCATCGCCGCCAGCAACCCGCCCAGCGCCAGAGCCCCAAGGAACAGCGGAACCATCGGACTGCCCGCCTCAGGCCTGGCGCAGGTCGAGCGCCTGGTCGGCGGCAATGGCCGAGACGTTGACGATGCCGCGGGCGGTCACGCTCTGCACCAGCATGTGCAGGGGCTTGGACATGCCGAGCAGCAGCGGCCCGACCACCAGCCCGTCGGCGGCGGCCTTGAGCAGGTTGAAGGCGATGTTGGCGGCATCGAGGCTCGGCATCACCAGCAGGTTGGCGGTCCCCTTGAGGGTGCTGTCCGGCACGGCACGCTCACGAATGGCCTCGGCAAGCGCGGCGTCGGCGTGCATCTCGCCATCGACCTCGAGCCCGGGATCGCGCGCGCGGATCATCGCCAGCGCCGTGCGCATCTTGCGCGCGGAGGGCGAATTGGAGGCGCCGAACGAGGAATGCGACAGCAGCGCCGCCTTGGGCGTCAGACCGAAGGCGTGCACCATGTCGGCGGCGAGCAGCGTCATTTCCGTCACCTCCTCGGCGGTGGGATCGACGTTCATGTGCGTGTCGCAGACGAACAGCGCGCCCGCCTGCAGGATCAGCGCCGAGAGCGCATAGATGCGCCGCACACCGGGCCGTCGCGCGATGATGGGCATCGCCAGCAGCATGTGCCGCCACCAGTCACCGGACCCACCGCAAATCGCCGCATCCACCTGCCCGGCATGCAGCAGCATCGCCGCGGCGACGGTGCCGCGCGCGCGCAGCCGGGGTGCCGCCGCATCCGGCGGGATGCCGCTGCGCCCGGCGAGGCGCTGGTAGTCGGCGATCAGCGGCTCGAACACCGCGTCGTCGGCGGCGGGGTCGAGCACCCGCACCTCCTCGCCGATGCGCATGCGCAGCCCCATCTCCCTGGCGCGCGCGGCGATCACCGGCGCACGGCCGATCAGCGTCGGGCGCACCAGCCGGTCGTCGAGCAATGTCTGCACCGCGCGCAGCACACGTTCGTCCTCGCCTTCCGCATAGACGAGGCGCGGCGCATTGGCGCGAGCGCCGCGCGCGCGCTCGATCACCGGGCGCATCAGCTGGCCCGATCGGAAGACGAAACGTTCAAGGACGTGGCGATAGGCGTCGAAATCGGTGATCGGGCGCCGCGCCACGCCCGTCGCCATCGCCGCCCTGGCGACGGCCGGTGCAATCTCGAGGATCAGGCGCGGATCGAACGGCTTCGGAATGATATACTCGGGCCCGAACGCCGGCGGCATGCCGCCATAGGCCGCGGCCACCACCTCGGACGCCTCGATCCGGGCGAGTTCTGCGATCGCCTCCACCGCTGCGATCTCCATCTCCTGGTTGATCGCAGTCGCGCCGACATCGAGCGCGCCGCGGAAGATGAAGGGAAAGCAGAGGACGTTGTTGACCTGGTTCGGATAGTCGGTGCGCCCGGTAGCGACGATCGCATCGGGCCGCGCCGCGCGCGCGGCGGCGGGATCGATTTCGGGAACCGGGTTGGCGAGCGCCAGGATCAGTGGCCTCGCGGCAAACCGCGCGAGCCATTCCGGCTTCAGCACGTTGGGCGCGGACAGACCCACGAAGATGTCGACGCCGTCGAGCACGTCGGCAAGCGTGCGCGCATCCGTTTCGTGCGCGTAGCGGGCCAAGCGCTCGTCGAGATCGGGCCGGCCACGGTGCACGACTCCCTT
>JAJXSZ010000080.1 GCA_021784255.1 Pseudomonadota bacterium
AGGAGCGGATCGCCGGTGGCTGCGATGGCGTGTGCGGGGGCAGTGGGGTTGGACATGCGTGGCCCTGCAGACAATACATGAGGAGGCTAGCAGTGCCGCGCTGCCGTTTCTAATCGTATCACTTCATACTTCCTGTCGTCTGCGTCCATGGATCGCGAGCGGCGTCGGACAGCCGGCGCCGCTCGGGCCGGACCTGCACGCGGTGACGGCACGGCTGTTCGCCGCCGAGGCCGAGGCGCGGGCGCCGCGGCCCTGCTCGGCGGACATCTGCGCATCGCCGCCGACAGCGCGTCGCACGTGATGCCGGTCCTCGCGGACCTGAAGGCGCGGCACGCGGGCATCCCCTTCTCGCTGGCGATCGGCAACTCGTCGGACGCGGTCGATCGCGTCGTTGATCACCGCGCCGATGTCGCGGGGACGGTGCGCGGAGAGGGTCGCGCCAGGGCGCGCGGAGAGGGTCGCGCCAGGGCGCGCGGGGAACGTTACGCAGGCGCGCCGGGACGGCTGATCGCCGCGGCGGCCGCGCTCAGGCGAGCTGGAAGCCGTGGGCGAGCGGATCGCGGCTGTCGACGAAGATGGTGTTGTGGCCGATGACGCGCGCCCAACCGGCGACGCTGGGCAGGATGGCCTGGCGGTCGCCGACCATGGCCAGGGATTCGACACGGCAGTGGAACAAGGTGCCGATGATGCTCTCGTGCACGAACTCCTCGCCGACGGCGAGCCGGCCGCGAGCGACGAGCTGCGCCATCCGCGCCGAGGAACCGGTGCCGCAGGGGGAGCGGTCGATCGCCTTCTCGCCATAGAAGACGGCGTTGCGGGCGCTGGCGCGCGCATCGCGCGGGCGGTCGCACCACATGACGTGGCTGACGCCGGCGATGCGCGCGTCGGCGGGATGAACCGGCGCCAGCCGCGCCTGGGCGGCGCGGCGGACCAGCGGGCTCAGGCGCACGATGTCGGCGGCCGACATGGCATCGAGCCCGGGCCAAGCCGGCTGCGGCTCGACGATGGCGTAATAATTGCCGCCATAGGCGAGGTCGATGGTGAGCTCGCCGAGGCCGGGAACCTCGAGCGCGACGTCCGCCGCGTGCAGGTAGCTGGCGACGTTGAACAGGCGCACCTGCTCGACATGCGGCCCCTGCTCGACATACTCGACGACGACGCGCCCGGCCGGGGCCTCGATGGCGAGGCGGCCCGGCTCGCGCGGCACCACGAGCCCGGCCTCGATCGCCGCGGTGACGGTGCCGATGGTGCCGTGGCCGCACATCGGCAGGCAGCCGCTCACCTCGATGTAGAGGACACCGATGTCGCAATCTTCGCGGCTCGGCGGATACAGGATCGATCCCGACATGACGTCGTGGCCGCGCGGCTCGAACATCAGGGCGCGGCGCACCCAGTCGTGGTCGCGCAGGAAGATCGCGCGCTTCTCGCTCATCGCCACGTTGGGCAGCGCCGGCGCGCCGCCGACGACGACGCGGACCGGATTGCCGCAGGTATGCGCATCGATGCAGAAGAAGGTGTGGCGGCTCATGGGCGGCTCCCGGCACGGCGCTGGAAACGGGCGATGGCATAGGGCGCGAGGTCGATGGGCGGCTCGCGGCGGGCCAAGAGGTCGGCGATCAGGCGGCCGGTCGTCGCCGCCTGGGTGAGGCCGAGATGGCCGTGGCCGAAGGCGTAGAAGACGTTGCGGTGGCGCACCGAGGGGCCGATCACGGGGAGGCTGTCGGGCGTCGCCGGGCGATGGCCCGCCCAGGCGACGCCGCCCTCGGTCCGGAGGCCGGGGAGGTAGATCCGGGCGAGCCGCGCCAGGGCCTGCGCGCGCCTGGGGTTGGCCGGGGCGTCGAGGCCGCCGAACTCCGCCGCGCCGCCGATGCGCAGGCCGATGCTGAGCGGGGTGGCGACGAATTTGCGCTCGGCGAAGATGACCTCGCGGCGCAGCACGACGCCGGGGTCGGCGACGGTGGTGTTGTAGCCGCGCTCGCTCTCGAGCAGCACGCGCTCGCCGAGACCGCGGGCGAGGCGGCCCGACCAGGCGCCGGCGGCGACGACGACGTTGCCGAAGCGCAGCGTCTCGCCGCCTTCCAGCGCGAGGCGGATATCGGCTTCGCCCTGCGGCGCGATCGCGACGACACGCCCGGCGCGGATCACGACGCCGGCGCGCAGGAGCCATTCGCGCAGGGCGTCGGTCAATCGTTTCGGATCGTTGACGTGGCACCATTGCGGGGTGAAGACGGCGCAGGCGACCGCCGGGCCGAGCGCCGGCTCGAGCGCGCGCGCCTCGGCGCCGCTGAGCTCCTCGGCGACGACGCCGTGGGCGCGCTTGAGCGACCATTCGGCCGCGTCGCGCCGGCGCGACGCCTCGCTCGCGTAGACGGTGAGCGCGCCGAGGCGGTGCAGCTCGCCCGTGAGGCCGGTCGCCGCCAGCATCGCCAGCAGGTCGGCCTCGACGCCGGCGTTGAGCGCGGCGAGGGCGGCGGCGATGCGGGGCACCTCGCCGGCGCGGCCGGCGGCGAGGAAGGCGCGCAGCCACGGCAGCAGCCGCGGCGCGTAGGCCGGGCGGATCGCCAGCGGGCCGAGCGGATCGAGCAGCCAGCGCGGCACCTTCCAGACCAGGCCGGGAACCGAGGCGGGCACGATTTCGGTCGTGGCGATGCCGCCGGCGTTGCCGAAGGAGGCCTTGTCGCCCTCCGGCGCGGGGTCGAGGACCACGACGCGATGGCCGTCGCGGTGCAGGTGCCAGGCGGTGGCGAGGCCGACGATGCCGGCGCCGATCACCGCGACGCTTTGTTCTGCCAAGACGAACTCCGGTCGGGACGAACTCGGTTGGGACGAACTCGGTTGGGACGAACTGCGGTTGGGGCGCGACGCTGCCGGCGGACCTTGTGTCGCGTGCGGGCGTAGCGCAGCCTCCGGCGGGAGACAATCGCGCACCGGTGGCGGCCGCGCCGGCGCGACGCTGTTGCTCGCTGTGGTTCATGGATGGCACCGGCCCCGGCACGGCTATCGTCGCGGCGGTCGTGGAGGGGGCTTGGTTTCCGATCGGATCCTGCATCGCGCGCTGATCGCGCTTGCCGTCGTCGGGCTGGCGGCGGGACTGGTCGCGCACGCCACCGGGCGGGCCGGGCTCGCCGGGCTGCTGTGGACGCTGACGACGCTGCCGGTGGCGGCGGGGCTGCTGTTCGCCATCGTGCGCGACCTGCTCGCGGGGCGGCTCGGCGTCGATATCATCGCGCTGCTGTCGATGACCGGCGCGGTGCTGCTCGGCGAGCCGCTGGCGGGCGCGGTGGTGGCGCTGATGTATGCCGGCGGCAGCACGCTCGAGGACGTGGCGGTGGGGCGCGCGGAGCAGAACCTGCGCGCGCTCGCCGACCGGGCGCCGCGGCTGGCGCACCGCTATGGCGACGGCGCCATCGCCGATGTGCCGGTCGAGGCGGTGGCGGTGGGCGAGCGGCTGCTGGTGCGCGCGGGTGAGGTCGTTCCGGTCGATGGCGTGGTCGCGAGCGAGCAGGCGGTGGTCGATGAATCGACGCTGACCGGCGAGGCGATCGCGGTGGTGCGCGGGCGCGGCAGCCCGGTCGCGAGCGGGGCGGTGAACGCGGGCCAGGCCTTCGACCTGCGGGCGACCGCGCTTGCCGCCGACAGCACCTATGCCGGGATCGTGAAGATGGTGGCGGCGGCGCAGGCGACGAAGGCGCCGCTGGTGCGGCTCGCGGATCGTTTCGCGCTCGTGTTCCTGCCGGCGACCGCGCTGGTGGCGTTCGTGGCGTGGCTGGTGTCGGGCGACCCGCAGCGGGCCCTCGCGGTGTTCGTCGCGGCGACCCCCTGCCCGCTCATTCTCGCCGCCCCCGTCGCCTTCATCGCCGGGGTGGCGCAGGCGGCGTGGCGCGGCATCCTGGTCAAGGGCGGCGGCGTGCTGGAGGCGCTGGCGCGGGTGCGCACGGTGCTGTTCGACAAGACCGGCACGCTGACGATGGGTGGGGCGCGGCTGCTGTCGATCGAAACCGCGCCGGGCGAGGACGCCGCCGAGGTGCTGCGGCTCGCGGCCTCGCTGGAGCAGGCCTCGCACCACGTCGTCGCCGACGTCATCGTGCAGAGCGCGCGCGAGCGCGGGCTGGCGCTGGAGCTGCCGCAGGAGGTGCGCGAGACGCTGGGCACCGGGCTCAGCGGCAGCATCGGCGGGCGCCGGGTCACGGCGGGGGCGGCGGCGATGATCGCACCCGACGCGCGGCAGGCGGGTTGGGCGCTGCGCGCGCTGCGCCGCGCCTCATGGCGCTCGGCGCTGATCGTGTTCGTTGCGGTGGACGAACGGCCGGCCGGCGCGCTGCTGCTCGCCGACGAGCTGCGCCCGGAGGCGCCGCGGGCGATCCGCACCCTGCGCGAGGCGGGCGTCGGGCGGGTGCTGATGGTGACCGGCGACCGGGCGGAGACGGCGGAGACGATCGGCGCGGCGCTCGACCTCGACCAGGTGCTGGCGGACCGGCTGCCCGCCGACAAGGTCGATGCGGTGCGTTACGAACAGCAGCGCCAGCAGACGGCGATGGTGGGCGACGGCATCAACGACGCGCCTGCGCTGGCGGCGGCGGATGTCGGGATCGCGCTCGGCGCGCGCGGCGCCAGTGCCTCCTCCGAGGCGGCGGACGCGGTGATCCTCGCCGACTCGCTCGACCGTGTCGGCGAGGCGATCCTGATCGCGCAGCGGGCCCGGCGCATCGCGATGCAGAGCATCGTCGCCGGCATGGGGCTGTCGGGGCTGGCGATGCTGGCGGCGGCCGCGGGCCGCCTCGCGCCGGTGCCGGCGGCGATCGTGCAGGAGGTGATCGACGTCCTGGTGATCCTCAACGCGCTGCGGGCGCTGCAGCCGGTGCGGCGGCGGCGGCAAGCGACGATCGGCGAGAGCTCCGGGCGCGAGCTGTGGCGCGACCACGCGGCGCTGGCGCTCAGTCTGGACAAGTTGCGCGCCATCGCCGACGCGCTGGACGACGCGCCCGAGGCGCGGGCGGCGGCGCTGATCGGCGAGGCCAACGCGCTGGTGCACGAGACCGTGGTGGCGCATGAGCGCGCCGACGAGGGCGCGATCCATTCCCTGGCCGCGGCGCGGCGCGCCGAGGCCGTGAGCCTCGCCGCGGTGAGCCGCGCGCACCGCGAGATCCTGCACCTCGCCCGCCAGCTCGACCGGCTGGCCCAAAACTTCCGGACGACGGACTTACCGGCGACGGACTTACCGGCGACGGACTTACCGGCGACGGACACCACGGCGGACCGGGCGGCGCCGGAAGGGCCGTCGGCGGACCGCTACCTGGTACGCGACGCACAGCGGCTGATCGAATCGCTGCTGCAGATCGTGCGCATCCATACCGCGCAGGAAGAAGACATCTACGCGGCGTTTCTCGAACCCTGAGGCCGGGCCTCAGCCCATGCGCTGGTCGGGATCGCGCAGGACGACGTAGATCGCGGGGATGACGAGTACGGTGAGCAGCGTCGAGGAGGCGAGGCCGAACAGCAGCGAGATCGCCAGGCCCTGAAAGATCGGGTCGGTCAGGATCGTCGCCGCGCCGATCATCGCCGAGAGGGCGGTCAGCAGGATCGGGCGGAAGCGGATGGCGCCGGCGTCGAGCAGGACCTCGCGCAGCGTCTTGCCCGCACCGCCGCCGTGGCGGACGAAATCCACCAGCAGGATCGAGTTGCGCACGATGATGCCGGCGAGCGCGATGAAGCCGATCATCGAGGTAGCGGTGAAGGGCGCGCCGAACAGCCAGTGGCCGGGCACGATGCCGATCAGCGTCAGCGGAATCGGCGTCAGGATCACCAGCGGCAGCCGGAAGCTGCCGAACTGGGCGACGACGAGGATGTAGATGCCGAGCAGGGCGATGCCGAACGCGGCCCCCATGTCGCGGAAGGTGACGTAGGTGATCTCCCATTCGCCGTCCCAGAGCAGGGTCGGGTGAGTCTCGTCCCTCGGCTGGCCGCGAAAGCTCACCACCGGGCGAGGCAGCTTGCCCCAGTCGTGATGGGCGATGGCCTTGTCGACGGCGAGCATGCCGTAGATCGGCGCCTCGAACTCACCGGCGAGCTCGCCCATCACCATGTCGGCGTAGTGGCCGTCGCGGCGGAACAGCACGCGCGAGCCGAGCTCGGTGTGGGCATGGACGACCTGGCCGAGTTCGACCACCGCGCTGCTGCCGGGCAGCGTGTTGGCGGGTACCGGGGTCGAGGCGAGGCGCTGGTTCCAGGTGAGGTCGCGCTTGGGCAGGCCGACGCGGATCTCGATCGGGTCGCGCCCGGCGCCGCGGTGCGAGTAGCCGACCGGCACGCCGCCGAACAGGGCCTGGATCGTGCTGTAGACGTCGGCCTGCTCGACACCGAAATATTCCAGCCGGTCCTGGTCGATCGAGATGCGCAGGCGCGGGCGCGGATGGCCCCAGGAATCCGTCACGTCGACGATGTAGGGGACGGACTTGAACAGCTTCTTGACCTCGCGCGCCACGGCCAGCCGGCTCGCTTCGGTCGGGCCGTAGATCTCGGCGAGCAGGGTCGCGAGCACCGGCGGCCCGGGCGGCACCTCGACGACCTGGATCGTCGCGCCCTTCGGCAGCGCGAGCCCGGCGAGGCGATGACGCAGGTCGATGGCGATGGCGTGGCTCTCGCGGCTGCGCTGTGCCTTGTCGGCGAGATCGACCTGCAGGTCGCCGTCCTCCGGAGTCTGGCGCATGTAGTAGTGACGCACCAGGCCGTTGAAGTCGTAGGGGGCGGCGGTGCCGGCATAGGCCTGTATCGAGCGCACCTCCGGGATCTGGCGGGCGATGCGCGCGGCGGCAAACAGGGTGCGCTCGGTATCCTCGAGCGTGCTGCCCTCGGGCAGGTTCACTTCCACGGCGAGGGTGGATTTGTTGTCGAACGGCAACAGCTTCACCGTCACCGCCTCGGTGTAGAACATGAAGCAGGCGGCGAGCATGGCGACCGCCACCAGGATCAGGAAGGTCCAGGCGCGGGCACGGGTGCGCAGCACCGGCCCGGCAACGGCGCGGTAGATCTGCCCGAGCCGGCCCTCGCCGTGATGGCTGAGGTCGGCCTCGATGCCGGGCGTCGTGATTTCGAGGAATTCGGCCTCGGCGGCGCGGGCGGCGGCCGACGGCGCGGCGCGCTCGGGGTGCAGCTTGCACAGCAGCCAGGGGGCGACGACCATGGCGACGAAGAAGGAGAACAGCATCGCCGCCGAGGCGTTGGCCGGGATCGGCGCCATGTAGGGGCCCATCAGGCCGGAGACGAAGAGCATCGGCAGCAGGGCCGCGATCACCGTCAGGGTGGCGACCACGGTCGGGTTGCCGACCTCCGCCACCGCCTCGATGGCGGCGGCCATGCGCGGGCGGCCATCGGCCATGCGCCAGTGGCGGGCGATGTTCTCGACGACGACGATGGCATCGTCCACCAGGATGCCGATGGAGAAGATCAGCGCGAACAGGCTGACGCGGTTGATGGTGTAGCCCATCAGCTTGGAGGCGAAGATGGTGAGCAGGATGGTGGTGGGGATCACCACCAGCGTGACCACCGCCTCGCGCCAGCCGACCGCGAACGCGATCAGCACGACGATGCTGACCGTTGCCAGCCCGAGATGAAACAGCAGCTCGTTCGCCTTGTCGTTGGCGGAGCGGCCGTAGTCGCGCGTCACCTGGACCCGCACGTCGTGCGGGATCAGCCCGCCCGGGCGCTGCAGCAGCGCGACGCGGCGCAGGATGCTGTCGGCGACGACCACCGCGTTGGTGCTGGCGCGCTTGGCCAGCGCGATGGTGACGGCGGGCACCCGGTTCCAGGGCGCCGGTGCGGCCCCCGGGGCGGTGCTGGCGGCATGCGCGCCGGCGGCCTTTGCCGGCGGGGTGATGTTCCAGACACTGCTTTCGGTGGTGCCGGCGGCGATGACCACCTTGGCGACGTCGCGCACATAGACCGGGCGGCCGTCGCGCGTGGTCAGGAGCAGCAGGCCGATATCGGGCACGCCGAACAGCGTCTGGCCGGCGGCGAGGACACGCTGGCGGCCGGCGTCGCGCACCGAGCCGGCAACGAATTCGTTGTTCGCGCCCTGCACCTTGGCGATCAACTGCTGCAGGGTGACGCCGTAGAGCATCAGTTTTTCGGGATCGGGCTCGACGCGGATCTCCTCGGGGCCGGTGCCGACGAGGTAGGTGGTGCCGACATTGTCGACCTTGATCAGCTCGGAGCGGACCTTGCCGGCGAGGTCGTAGAGGCTCTGCGCGTTCCAGTGCGCGGCGGCGGCGGGCTGGGGCGAGAGGGTGAGGGTGACGATGGCGACGTCGTTGATGCCGTGGCCGACGATCAGCGGCCGCGGGATGCCGAGCGGGATCTTGTCGAGATTGGCGTTGATCTTGTCGTCGACACGCAGCACCGCATCGTCCTCGTTGGTGCCGACGACGAAGCGCGCGGTGACCTCGACCTGGTCGTCCTGGGTCTGGCTGTAGACATGCTCGACGCCGGGGATCGCCTTGACGATCGCCTCGAGCGGCTTGGTGACCAGCTCCGCCGCGTCCGGCGCGCGCAGGCCGTTGGCGGCGACCATGATGTCGACCATGGGCACGCTGATCTGCGGATCCTCCTCGCGCGGGATGGTCAGCAGCGCGACCATGCCGGCGGCCAGCGCCGCGAGCAGGAACAGCGGCGTGAGCGGCGAGCGGATCGAGGCGCGCGTCAGCCGCCCCGAGATTCCCAGTTTCATGCGCGTTCGCGTTTCATGCGGGGCCGTTTTCAGGGATGCAGGAGGACGTCGCCGTCATGCACGCCGGAGAGGATCTCGAGCCCGTCCGGCAGCGCGGCGCTGGGGTGCGGCAGGCCGCGCTGGACGGGGGTGGTGACGACCTGGCCCGCGGCATCACGCCGGCGGACATAGTCGAGGCCGTAACGGGTTTCGACGAAGCCCGCGGGAATGACGAAGCCCGGGCGGGTGCCGGCGCTGATCCAGACCAGCACGCGGTCGCCGACAAAATAATTGCCGAGATCGGCCACTTTCGCATCGGCAACGACACGCCCGGCGACGATCTGCGGATAGACCAGGGTGATGGTGCCGGTGGTGCCGACCCTGGCGCCGAGCTGGCGGGCGGCGATGCGCACGGTGTCGCCGGCGTGCAGGAACAGCGCGTGCTCCTCGGGGATCTGCAGGCGCAGCAGAAATGGTTCCTCGCCGATGGTGGCCACGGTGTCGCCGTTCAGCACCACCGAGCCGGCGGTCAGCGGCACGGTGATGACGCGCCCGTCGACCGGGGCGAGGACCTGGCCCTCGTTCAGGTTCTGCTGGGCCGAGGCGCGCTGCTCGATCGCCGAACGCAGCGCCGCCTCGGCGACGTTGACGGCGGTACGCGCCTGGTCGGCGGCGGCGCGCGGCCCGGCACCCTGGCGAAAGAGCGTCTCGGCGCGGCCGAGGTCGATCCTGGCCTGGGCGAGGGTCGATTGCAGGCCGGCGATCTGCGCGTCGAGCGCGCGGACCTGCAGGATCAGCTTCTCGTCGGCGACCACGGCGATGACCTGGCCGGCCTTCACCGTGTCGCCCTGGCGGACGGTGAGGCTCGCGATGGTGCCGCCGATCCGGGTGCGCGCGGGTACCAGGTTCGGGCTCTCCACGGTGGCGAACACCGCCTTCTCGTCGGTGATCCGGGTCTCGTGGACGGTGAAACTGGTCTGCGCCAGCGCCACGCCTCGGGCGGCGAACAGCACCATCGCGGCGGCAAGGACGTTGCGCAGGCGCATCGGAACCCCCATCTCAGCGCCGCTGGACGACGCTGCCGGTCGCCGGGTCGAACCGCAGCACCGGCAGATGCAGGTGTTTCCAGGCCTGGATGCCGCCGGCCATATGCGTCTGGACGGCGACCCCGGCGTCGAGGCAGCGCTGCACCGCCAACGCCGAGCGCTTGCCGGAGCCGCAATGCAACACCAGCCTGCGGCCACCGGCGGGCAGGCAGGCAGGATCGAAATCCGACAGTGGGAACAGCAGTGCTCCGTGGATATGCTCGGCGGCATACTCGGCCGGCTCGCGCACGTCGATGAGCACGATTTCGCGCCTGTTCAGGGCCTCGGCCACGGCGGCCGGCGCCATTTCCTGGATCGGTGCCGTCATCTCGTTCCTCCTCGCGCGGATCGGGCAGGCCGCCGCGCGCGTCCGCGGCGCGCATGCGGCATCATGGCGGGATCACCGGGCGCCGCCTTGACGCGGATCAAGGCCGGCCGGCCGGCGGCGATGGCGCGTCGGCCCGCACTCATGATCGTAACGCACTCATGATCGTGACGCACTTATGATCGTGACGCACTCATGATCGTGACACTCACGATCGTGACAAGGGCGAAGCCGGAGCGCCGCGCCGCTCCGCCCTGTGGGCGGAGGCCGGGTGGGCGGAGGCCGGGTGGGCGGAGGCCGGGTGGGCGGGCGCGGGGCGGCGCGGCTTCGTCGCCGGGCGCCCCGGCTCGCCGATCGCCGCGCAGAGGGTGCTGGGCCGGCAGAAGACGTCGAACAG
>JAJXSZ010000081.1 GCA_021784255.1 Pseudomonadota bacterium
CCGGCGACCGAGCCCACCGCCCCCGACGCGGCGGAGATCACCACCGTCTCGCCGGCCTTGGGCTGGCCGATATCCTTCATGCCGGAATAGGCGGTCGTCCCCGGCATGCCGAGCACGCCGAGATAGGCCGAGAGCGGCGCCGCATCGCGCGGCAGCCTGGTCAGGTGTTTCGCCTTCGAGACGATATGCGTCTGCCAGCCGCGCGGCCCCAGCACCAGGTCGCCGGGCGCGAAACCGGGCTCGGCGGATTCGATGACCTCGCCCACCGTCTCCCCCGTCATCGGCTCGCCGATCGCCACCGGCGCGGCATAGGACCGGTGGCCGGACAGCCGGTTGCGCATGTAGGGGTCGATCGACAGCCAGATCGTGCGCGTCACCACCTCACCCGCCGCGGGCTTGGGGATGTCGTCCTCGCGCATGGCGAAGGTGCTGGCGTCCGGGTGGTGGCGCGGGCGCTCGGCGAAGACGAGGGAGCGGCGCATCACGCCGCCTCCGCCTTGAGCACCAGCCGCCCGGTGACCTGGCCCGCCCGCAGCCGCATCAGCGCCTGGTAGGCGTCGCGCTGCGGCACGGTCTGGACCGGGATCGGCGGCAGCTTGCCGCCTTGCGCCAGCGCCACCAGCGCGCGCAGCTCCTTCGGGTTGCCGACGTAGCTGCCCTGCACCGTCAGCGCCTTGATCGGCACCAGCGGCAGCGCCAGCGACAGCTCGCCGCCGAACAGCCCGACCATCACCAGCTTGCCGCCCTTGCGCAGCGCGTCGTAGGCGAAGCGTGCCGAGGCCGAGCCGTTCACCAGGTCGATGATCGCCCGCGGCGCACCGCCGCACGCCTCGACGATGCGCTTCGTGACCCCCTCGCCCGAGCCGTCCACAACCTTCGTCGCCCCCTCCGCAAGTGCCGCCTCGCGTTTCGCGGCGCTGATGTCGACACTGACGATGGCGCGGTGGCCGAGCGCCTTCAGCACCGCGATCGCCTGCAGCCCGAGCCCGCCGGCGCCGACCAGCACGATCGGCTCGTCGGGCGGCATCGGCATCACCTTGTTGATCGCCGAATAGACGGTGATGCCGGAGCAGGCATAGGTCGCGGCGATGGCGGGATCGAGCGTGCCGGGATCGACCAGGTGGCGCGGATGCGGCGCGATCACGTGTGTACCGTAGCCGCCGTTGCGGTAGACGCCGAGCGATTGCGGCGTCAGGCACATGTTGTCCTCCTCGGCGAGGCAGGAGGCGCAGGTGCCGCAGCCGAGCCAGGGGAAGACGATGCGAATGTCCCCGACCCTGACCCCGCTCGCCTGCGGCCCGAGCTTGACCACGCGCCCGACGATCTCGTGGCCCATCGCCAGCGGCAGCGACAGGCCGCGGTCCTTGAGGTTCATCACCTTGCCGCCGCCGAGGTCGTAGCGGCCTTCCCAGATATGCAGGTCGGAGTGGCAGACGCCGCAATAGGTCGTCTCCAGCAGCACCTCCGTGCCCTTGGGTTCGGGCGTCGGCAGCTCGATTTCCGCGAGCGGCGCTTCGTTTTCGACGACGGCCCAGGCGCGCATGGCATCCTCCACGATCTGTCGCAGGCGGCTGCGCACGATGGGAGCCCGCCGACCGCCGCCGGTCAAGGGCGGTTATTTGCGGCGCGGATCGAGCGCGTCGCGCAGGCCGTCGCCGACCAGGTTGAACGACAGCACGGCGAGGAAGATCGCCGCCCCGGGAAAGATCGCGAGCCACGGCGCCTGGGTGAGGAATTGCTGTGCCGAGTTCAGCATGCTGCCCCAGGACGGCGCCGGCGGCTGCTGGCCGAGACCGAGGAACGACAGCGACGCCTCGGCGATGATCGCCGTCGCGATGGCGAGCGTGCACTGCACCAGCACTGGCGGCAGGATGTTGGGCAGCACGTGGCGCATCGCCACCCGCCAGGGCGGGTTGCCGAGCGCGCGCGCCGCCTCGACATAGTCGTTGGTCGAGACATCGAGCGCCGCCGCGCGCGTGACGCGCTGGAACACCGGCGCCGCGGCGACGCCGATCGCGATCATCGCATTGGTCAGCGACGGGCCGAGGAAGGCGGCGAGCGCGATCGCCAGGATCAGGAACGGCACCGCCAGCATCGCATCCACCAGCCGCCCGATCAGCGCATCCACGACGCCGCCGAGGAACCCGGCGAGCAGCCCCACCGGCACGCCGATCCCTGCCGCGATCGCCACCGCGACGACGCCCGCGAGCAGGCTCGCCCGCGCGCCGTAGACGACGCGCGCGAACACGTCGCGTCCGTTCTCGTCCGTGCCCATCCAGTGCGCGAGCGACGGCGCCTTGCGGATCGCGGTCCAGCTCGTCGCGTCCGGACTGTCATGGGCGACCAGCGGCGCCGCCACGGCGACGACGATGAAGGCCAGCACGACGACCAGCCCGACCATCGCCGTGCGGTGCGCCATGAAACGGCGCAGCGCCGCCCGGCGCGGGCTCTCAGGGGCCAGCCGCGCGGCGCCCGCGGCCGTGCCCGCGCCCGCCGCGCTCATGCCGCCCGCAGCCGCGGGTTGATGACGATGTAGAGCACGTCGGCGAGAAGATTGAGGCCGATATAGATGCTCGCGGTCACCATCACCACGCCCTGCACCACCGGGTAGTCGCGGTTGAACACCGCATCGACGATCAGCTTGCCGAAGCCCGGGATGCTGAACACCTGCTCGGTCAGCACCGCGCCGGAAAGCAGCGCGCCGAACTCGAGCGCGCCGAGCGTCACCACCGGGATCAGCGCGTTGCGCAGCGCGTGGCGCAGCACGACGACGCGCTCGCCGAGCCCCTTGGCGCGCGCGGTGCGCACGTAGTCCTGGCTGAGTGCCTGCAGCATCGCGCTGCGCGTATGGCGCATCAGCACCGCGGCGATCGCGTTGCCGAGCACGAAGGCGGGCATGATCGTGGTCGCGAGCGAGCGCTGCCAGTTGTGGGCCAGCGACACGTAGCCCGAGGGCGGCAGCCAGCCGAGATCGACCGAGAACAGCAGGATCATCATGATGCCGAGCCAGAAGGTCGGGATCGACAGCCCGCCGAGCCCGACCGCGTTGGCCAGCCAGTCGAGCGGCGTGTCGCGCTTCACCGCCGAAAGCACGCCCATCGGCACGCCGATCGCGATCGCGATCAGGAACGCCATCGCGCCGAGCTGCAGCGTCACCGGCAGCTTCTGGCCGATGAGCTGCAGCACCGGCTCGCGCAGGCGCCACGAGTAGCCGAGATTGCCGTGCAGGATGCGCCCGAGCCAGTGCAGGTATTGCACGGGAACCGGCCGGTCGAGCCAGAGTTCGGCGCGGATCTGGGCGATGATCTGCGGGTTCGCCTCCTCGCCGGCGAGCAGCAGGGCCGGGTCGCCCGGCATCACCTGCTGCAGGCCGAAGACGAGCATGCTGACGAGCAGCAGCGTCGGGATCACCTGCAACAGGCGGATGCCTAGCCGGCCACGCATCGGGTCGCCCCGCAGCCTATTTCGACATCGAAACGCCCTGCAGGCGGATCATCCCGTCGGGGACGGGCACGAAGCCCTGGACCGACTTCTTCATGCCGACGATGTTGGCGAGCGTGTAGAGATACATCAGCGGCAGGTCCTTGTTCGACAGTTCCTGCACCTGGTCGTAGATCGCCTTGCGCTTGGCGAAGTCGTTGGTCGCCAACCCATCGGCCAGCAGCTTGTCCATCGCCGGGTTGCTGTAGTGGCCGTAGTTGAAGAATGCGCCGCTATGCAGGAATCCGGTCAGGTTGCCATCGGGATCGACGCGGCCGGACCAGCCGATCAGGTAGGCCTGGAAGTCGCCCTTGTGGCCCGCCTGCAGGCTGGTCGCGAACTCGAGCGTGCGCAGCTTCACGGCGAAGCCCGCCTCCTTGGCCATCGACTGGATCACGACGCCCATCTGCTGCGAGTCGGAGTTGCTGGTGATGGTCAGTGTCACCGGCACCGGCAGCTTCACCCCCGCCTGCTTGAGCAGCGCCTTCGCCTTGGCCACGTCGCGCCCCGGCACCGTGATCGCCTTGTCGTAGAACGGGCTGAGCGGCGACAGCGCCTGTGCCGTCGGCGGATACATGCCGTTGAAGACGACCTGCGACAGCGCCTGCCGGTCGATCGACAGCTCGAACGCCTTGCGCACCAGGGCGCTCTCGCCGATCGGTGTCTTCGCCTGCGGGCCGTTGTTGGTGTTGAAGGTGATGCCGTTATAGCCGAGGCCCGGCGAGATCACGACCTCGAGCTTCGGGTTCTTCTTCACCGCCGCGACGTCGGTCGGCAGGATCTGCTCGGAAAGATCGATGGCGCCGGCCTGCAGGTTAGCGAGGCGCACCGAGCCGTTGGGGAACGGCCGGTAGATCACCTGGTTGAAATGGATCGCCTTCGCGTTCCAGTAGCCGGGGTAGCGGTCGAGCACGATCTCGTCCTGCGGCACCCGCTTGGCGAAGGCGAACGGTCCGGCGCAGACCGGATGCAGGGCGAAATTCTTGCCCTCCTTCTTCGCTGCCGCGGGCGAAACGATCATGCCGGCGCGATCGGTGAGCTGGGCGATCAGCCCGGCATTGGGCGCGGACAGCGTGATCTTGACCGTCAGCGGATCGACCACCTCGGCGCCGGTCACGTTGGCGAGCTCGCCCTTGCGCGCGCTGCCCTGCATCGTGAGGTCGCGCTCGATCGTGTAGACGACGGCCGCGGCATCCATCTTGGTGCCGTCCTGGAACGTCACCCCCTGGCGCAGGTGGATGATGAGCGAGGTCGGCGACTGCCAGTTGAACGACGTCGCCAGCATCGGCACCACGTTGAGCTTGGCATCGATGTCGAACAGCTTGTCGCACAGCCCGGCGAAGACGATGCGCCCGACATAGGACTGCGCCAGCGTCGGATCGAGCTGGTCGGGATCCTCGCGCAGCGCGATGTGGAAGGTCTGCGCCCTGGCGGCGTGAACCGCCGGCACGGCGATACCAAGCACGCCGGCCGCGACGGCCGCGAGAAGTGATCTGCGCATGATTCGGACCCCCATTTGCTCGTGGGCGCCTATCTTCGCCCGTTAGCGGAGGCTGGCAAGAGGCGCCGCTATTTCGCCTCCGCCTCCGCCTTCGCGCCCGGGACCTGCAGCTCGCCGAGATAGGCCTCGCGGATGTTCTTGTCCTCGCGCAGCTCGGCCGCGGTGCCCGAGAGCACGACGACGCCGGTCTGCAGCACATAGGCGCGATGGGCGATCGACAGCGCCATCGAGGCGTTCTGCTCGACCATGAAGATCGAGGTACCCTGCTTGTTGATCGTCTGGATGATATCGAACACCTGCTCGACGTAGAGCGGCGACAGCCCCATCGAGGGCTCGTCCATGCAGATCAGGCGCGGCCTTGCCATCAGCGCGCGGCCTATCGCCACCATCTGCTGCTCGCCGCCGGAGAGCGTGCCGGCGACCTGGCTGCGCCGCTCCTTGACGCGCGGGAACAGCTCGTAGACGCGCTCGAGGTCCTGGGCGAACTCCGCCCCCTTCTTGCGCATGAAGGCGCCCATCTCGAGATTCTCGAACACCGTCATGCGCGGAAACAGCCGCCGCGCCTCCAGCACCGGCGCGATGCCGCGCCGCACCCGCTCGGAGGTCGACAGCTTCTCGATCGGCTGGCCGTCGAAGATCACCGTGCCGGTGCGCGGCCGCACCACACCCATGATCGTCTTCATGGTGGTGGATTTGCCGCAGGCGTTACCGCCGAGCAGGCTCACGATCTCGCCATGGCGAATCTCGTAGTTCACGTCCTTGAGGACGTGCAGATCGCCATAGTAGGTGTTGATACTCTTGAACTCGAGCAACAGGCCCGACGTTGCGTCAAGCGGCATGCGAAACTCCTGCGCCGCGGCCAAGATAGGCGCGCAGCACTTCCTCGTTGCGACGGACTTCGTCGGCCGGCCCCTCGGCGATCTTCTCGCCATGGTCCAGCACGACCACGTTATCGGCGAGCCGCGTCACCACGTCGAGCTTGTGCTCGATGAGCAGGATGGTGAGGCCGAGGCTCTTGAGGTCCTTGATCTGCTCGGCCAGTTCCAGCGTCTCGTTCGGGTTCATGCCCGCGGTCGGCTCGTCGAGCAGCAGGATCTTCGGCCGCGAGGCGAGCGCGCGGGCGATCTCGACGCGCCGGCGGTTGGCGTAGGACAGGCCGCTAACGGTCTGCGCGGTGCGCGGCGCGAGGCGGTTGCCGAACAGCGCGATGATGTCCTTCGCCCACTCCACCGCCCGCTTCTCCTCCGCGCGCGTGCCCGGCGGACGCAGGATCGCGCCGACCGGGCCGGTGGAAAGGCGCGCATGCTCGCCGATCAGCACGTTCTCGAGCACGGTGAGGTTGGGGAAGATGCGGATGTTCTGGAACGTGCGCGCGACCCCCTTCTCGAGCACCTTGTGCGGCGCCAGGCCGAGGATCTCCTCGCCGCGGAACCTGATCGAACCGGACTCCGCCTGCACCAGGCCGGTGATGACGTTGAACAGCGTCGACTTGCCCGAGCCGTTCGGCCCGATCACCGCGACGACACCGCCCGACGGCACCACCAGATTGACCTTGTTGAGCGCCACCAGGCCGCCGAAGCGCACCGTCACGTCGCTGACCTCGAGCGCGTTGCCCTGCTCGACCGTGTAGCGGCCGAGACGTTCCACGCCGATGAAGCCGCCGCGGTGCACCACCGCGTGCTGCGCGTCGAAGTTGAGGTTGGGCGAGCGGCGCACCGCCGGGATCAGCCCCTCGCGCCGGTACATCATCATCACCACCAGGATGACGCCGAAGATGAGGTCGATCGACTGCACCAGATCGAGCTTGTTGAGGAAGCCGATGCCGGTCGCGGTGCCGAGCTCATGGATCCAGTTGGTCAGGTCCTGCAGGAACCAGAACTGCAGCACCGAAAGCACCGTCGCCCCCGCGATCGCGCCCCAGACCGAGCCCATGCCGCCGAGCACCACCATCACCAGGATCATCGCCGAGACGTTGAAGTTGAACATGTCCGGCGTCGCGGTCTGCAGCTTGGCGATGTAGAACGTGCCGGCGATGCCCGCGATCGCCGCCCCCGAGGCGAAGGCCAGGAGCTTGAAGTTGACCAGGTTGACGCCCATCGCCGAGGCGCCGATCTCGTCCTCGCGGATCGCCATCCAGGCGCGCCCGACCCGGCTGTCGCGTAATCGGATCGAGACGAAGGTCAGGATCACGATCAGGACGACGGCGACGTAATAATACGGTACCGAATTGACCCCGAAACTGTAGCCGAACAGCGACGGCGCCTGGATGCCGTTGAGGCCGGCCGCGCCATTGGTGATCGGATCGGCGTTGAGGAAGACGATCGGCACGATCTCACCGAAGCCGAGCGTGACGATCGCCAGGTAGTCGCCCTGCAGCCGCAGCGTCGGGAAGCCGAACAGCACGCCGAACAGCGCGGCCACCAGCGCCGAGAGCGGGATGGCGAGCCAGAAGCTGAGCGTGAAGTGCACGACGTCCGCGCCGCCGATGCTCATCTTCTGCACCAGGCCGAGCATCTGCAACGGCTCCCAGAAGCCGGACCAGTGCGGCATCACCTGGAAGGCGGTGAACACGCCATAGAGATAGGCGCCGATGGCGAAGAACGCGGCGTAGCCGAGATCGAGCAGGCCGGCGAAGCCGACGACGATGTTCAGCCCCGTCGCCAGCAGCGCATAGGAGATGGTGGTGGCGATGACATCGACATTCGCCTGGCTCGCCAGCCCCTGCAGGAACGGCACGCCGGTCAGCGACAGCGCGGGAAAGACCAGCAGCAGGATCAGCAGGCCGACGATGATCGCCGCCTTGCGCTTGCCCCCAGCCTGGGAGGGCGCCGCGATCGCGCCCGCGGTGGTGGTGCTCATGAAGCCTCGCTCAGGACTTGTTGGGGGCCACGCGCCCGAGCAGCCCGGCGGGGCGGAACACGAGCACGAGGATGAGGATGGAGAAGATCACGACCTCGGCCCAGTTGGTGGAGATGAACTGCGAGGTCATGGTCTCGATGATGCCGATCAGCAGCCCCCCGAGCATGGCGCCGGGAACGTTGCCGATACCGCCCAGCACCGCGGCCGTGAAGGCGCGCAGCCCGGCATCGAAGCCGATGTAGAAGTTGGTGTAGTTATAGTAGAGCCCGAACACGACCGCGGCCGCGCCTGCCATCGCCGAGCCGAGGAAGAAGGCGGTCAGGACCACCCGGTCCACGTCCACGCCCATCATCCGCGCGGCCTCGGGGTCCTGCGCGGTGGCGCGCATCGCCTTGCCGAGTTTCGTTGACTGCACGAAATAAGTGAGCCCGATCATCAACACCGCCGAAATCGCCCAGATCAGCGGCTGGCGGACATCCATCACCGCGCCGCCGATATGGTATTTCAGCATCGGGATCGGGTTGGGGAAGTTGAACCCCTGCCCGCCGATGAACAGCAGCACCGAGTTCGACAGGATGTAGGAGATGCCGATCGTGGTGATCATCTGCGCCGGTCCCTTCACCGAGCGCAGCCGGCGCAGGAAGAAGCGCTCGATGCCCATGCCGATGCAGCCGCAGACCGTCATCGTCGCCGCCAGCGCGACCAGCAGCACGCCGACCAGCGGCAGCCCGGTGAGGATCACCGACTGCCCCATGATCCCCATCGACTGCAGCGCGCCCATGGCGACGAAGGTGCCGACCATGAAGACGCTGAAATGCGCGAAGTTGATCAGTTCGAGGATGCCGTAGACCATCGTGAATCCTAGGGCGAGCAGCGAATACATCGCTCCCAGGGTCAATCCGTTGATGGTCTGCTGGACGAAAAGGTCGAAACCCGTCATGTCGGCGTGTCCCGAATAGAGAACATAAGAAAACCGTCGTGGGCGGTAAGCCGTACCGTCCACGACGGCGGATCGAGAAAATGGCCGCCCCCCGGATCGGGGAGGCGGCCATCGCGTCGAGGTCTCAGGCCTGCGGTGCCTGGCCGATATAGACGTACTGGGACTCGTCGTTGACGGCCTTCTTGGCATCTCGCTCGATCTTGAAGACCGAGACGATACGGCTCTTGATGTCGCCGTTGGCGTCGAACGCGACCGGCCCCTGCAGGGTCGGCACCGTGATGGTCAGCAGCGTCGAGCGGATCGAGGCGCGGGTGATCGGCTTCTTCTCCGCCGCCAGCTGCTTCACCGCGGCGACGATGACCGACGCGGCGTCGTAGGAGGTGATCGCGTAGTCATCCGGCACGATCTTGAAGCGGGTGATGTAGCGCTGCGTGAACGCCGCCACCGCGTCCGTGCCCGCGAGGTGCGGCCCGGCGATCGTGCAGTACCAGCCCTCGACAGCGGGGAAGCCGCCGGCGGTCAGGAAGTCCGCGCCCTGGATGCCGTCGCCACCGCCCTTCATGACGCGCGGGATGATGTCATAGGACTGCTTCGCCAGCTTCGCCCCTGCCTGGGTGACGCCGCCGTAGTAGAGGCTGTCCGGGCTGAGCGATTTGATCTTGGTCAGGATCGCCGTGTAGTCGGGGTTCTTCGGGTCGAGCTTCTCGTGGCCGAGAACCTGGATCCCCTTCTTCTTCGCCTGCCCCTCGAACGCGTTGGCGATGCCGACGCCGTAGGCGCCCGAATCGTCGAGGATGAAGATCTTCTTCGCCTTCAGCGTCTCGGCGAAGAAGTTCGCCATGTTCGGGCCCTGGTAGGCATCCGTCGTGACGGTACGGAAATAAACCGGCGCGTGGTTGTCGGCCGGACGATAGATCGACGCGAATTTCGGGTCGGTGATGTCCGGGTTGGTCGAGGACGGGGTGATGGTGATCAGCCCGCCCGCCGAGAGGATCGGGCTCATCGCCTTGCCGACGCCCGACATCTCGGGGCCGACGGCGGCGAGGATCGAGGGGTCGGACACCATCTTGCGCGCGTTGATCGCGCCCTGCGCCGGATCGTACTGGCCGGCGGTCGCAGTGCCGTCGTCGAATTTCTCGTAGGCGAAGGTCACGCCGGGGACGGTGTTGAGCTGGTTCGCTTCGTCGAACGCCATGATCGCGCCGTCGACGACGCGCAGCGCCGCGGCGGCGTCCGCGCCGGTCAGCGAGGCATCGATTCCGACCTTGACCACGGTTGCCGCGTGGGCGCCGGAGGCGACCCCGAGCGTCGCGGTGGCGGCAACGCCCGCGGCGACTTTGAAAGTGTTACGACGGGTCAGCATACGGTGAAGTCTCCCTGTTGAAGCTTTGGAGTGGCGTCTCGCACCACGACACTGGCACCATGAGGCGGTCATGACCAAAAGGCAAGCCTGCCTCCCGCCCCACGCAGGCACATGTGCGCAGATTTCATCCCGCGGTGATTGACCCCGACGCCGCGGACAGCGCGGCGGGATCGTTGATGTTGGCGAAGGGATCCGCCGCCCCCTCCGCCGCCTGCCATGCCACGCTGGCGCCACCGAGGCGGGCCAGCAGTGCCCGCGCCGAGCCGCCCTCGCCTGCCGCCGCGGCAAGCTCGCGCGGGCGCCACAGCGCCACCAGCGGATGCAGCCGCCCGGCCGCGGCAGCGCAGGCCGGCAGCCTCGCCG
>JAJXSZ010000082.1 GCA_021784255.1 Pseudomonadota bacterium
TTCGCTCCGGCGCCCGGGCGCGCCGCCGCTGGCGGCGCCGCCCGTGCCAGGCCGGTGGAGGGCGCGAACGGCACCACGGCCGCGGCCAACATGCCGGCGATGGCCGCACCATCCGTTGGCCCCGGGACGCAGGCGCGCGTCTCCTGGCAAAAAAATTCGGTAACCGGGCGGGATTTTCCGCCGCTCGTGTTCACAAGCGATAAACGGCGGCGGCGTTCGCGCCGAGGATGGCGGCATGGGTGGACGGCGCCAGCAGCGCCATCGTCGCGTCGCGCCAGGCGGCATAGCCACCGGCGAGGTTCACCACCGGCCAGTCGCTGCCCCACAGCAGTCGCGCCGGACCGAAGGTCGCCAGCAGGTGATCCGTGAACGGCCGCAACCGTGCGGTCGTCCAGCCGGCGCCAGCCTCGGTCACAAGGCCGGAAAACTTGCAGCTCCAGCGCGTCGCGGCGGCGATGACCGCCATCTCCTCGGCCCAGGGATGCAGCGCGGCATTCGCGATGCCCGGCTTCGCGGCATGGTCGATCACCGCCGTGAGGTCGGGATGGCGGCGCGCAAGCTCCGGCAGCAGCTTCAGGTGGCGCGGCGTGACGAGCAGGTCGAGGGTGAGCCCCGCACGGGCCATCGCGGCGAGCGCCGGCTGCACCTCGGGGCGGAGAATCCATTCTGTCTCCGGAATGTCCTGCAGCATCGGTCGCAGGCCCTTGAGCAGCGGATCGCGCGCCAGCCCGGCGACGCGCCGCGGCGCCTCGGGAGCCGCGAGATCCGTCCAGCCGACGACGCCGCGCACGAGGCCGCCGGAGGCGCGCGCCGTCTCCAGGAGGAAGAGCGTTTCCGCCTCGGTGGGCGCGGCCTGCACCAGCACGGTCGCGGCGATGCCGCCCAGCAGCGGGCGCAGATCGGCCAGGCCGTAGTCGCGATGGATCGCCAGGTCGGGCGTCAGCCAGCCATAATCGCCGCGGTCGAGGCGCCAGACGTGATGATGGGCGTCGATCAGCATCATGGCTCCACGGGGGTCGGCGCCTGGTCGGGCAGCAGGCCCGATCGTTTCAGATCCGACCAGAGTGCCGGCGGCACCGGCAGGCGCATCATCGCCGCATTCTCCCGCACCTCCCCCGGTGAGCGGGCGCCGGGGATGACGGCGGCGACCACGGGATGGGCGGCGCAGAAGCGCAGCGCCGCGGCTTTGAGCGGGACGCCATGACGCGTGCAGACTGCCTCGAGCGCCCTGGCGCGGGCGACGATTCCGGCCGGCGCGGTCTCGTAGTTGAAGGTGGTGCCGCCGGCGAGCAGACCGGAATTATAGGGTCCTCCGAGCACGACGCGCGCGCCGCGCGCGGCGCAGGCGGGAAAGAGCCGGGCCAGCGCCGTGTGGTCGAGCAGCGTGTAGCGCCCGGCGATGAGGAACACGTCCGGGCGTGCCCGCTCCAGTGCCAGCAACGCCGGCTCGATGCGGTTGATGCCCAGGCCCCAGCCGAGAATCTCGCCGCGCTCGCGCATGGCGGTGAGCACCTGCGCGGCGCCTGACATTGCTTCCTCAAAACGATCCTTCCAGGCCGGACCGTGCCAGTCCTCCGCGACGTCATGGATATAGGCGATATCCAGGCGGCGCAGGCCCAGGCGCTGCAGGCTGTCGGCCAACGAGCGGACGGTGCCGGCGGCGGAGTAGTCGATGCGGCGGCGGAACGGCAGCGGATCGAAGAAACCCTCGTCCGGGTTGGGCACGTCCGCGGGTTCCAGCAGGCGGCCGACCTTGGTCGAGAGCAGATAGTCGTCGCGCGGCCGCCCGCGCAGCGCGGCGCCGAGCCGGTGCTCGGCAAGGCCGGCGCCGTAATGCGGTGCGGTGTCGAAATGGCGCACGCCCTGCTCCCAGGCCGCCGCGACGGTGGCCGCGGCGATGGGCTCGGGAATCGGCGCGTAGAGATTGCCGAGCGGCGCCGAGCCGAAGCCGAGCGGGCCGCGCAACCCGGTCACCGGGCCGCCCCCGCATCGGGCGGCACGACGCCCTTGGTGAGCAGGATGTTGCCGTAGAAGCGCCGCTCGCCGGTGGCGACGACGGCAAAACAGGCCTCGGCGGCGGCATAGAACGCGTGGCGTTCGAGCGACGTCGGTGCGGGGCCGCCGCGGGCCGCGAGCACGGCGGCCATCGCGGCCGCCACGGGCGGCAGCGCCGTGGCGTCGCCGATCACCTGCATCGTCGCCGCGGCTTCGACCGGCAGCACACTGAGCACGGCATCGAGTGCCCGCGGCGCATCGACGCCGGCGAGCGCAATCAGTCGCCGGCCGCGGGTCGCCGGGTAGTTGGCGTCCACCAGCGCGATGCGCTCGCCATGGCCCATGGCGGCGAGCGCGTGCAGGAGATCGGGGGTCAGCACCGGATCGAGGCCGATGAGCATGGCAGTTCCCGAAGACGTTTCCTTGGTCCGCAGCAGGCTGGCGCCAAGCCGGGCCGGGCGCAACAGGCTAGCGGCACGCCCGTTCCCGTGGCATGCGGCGGTCATGGCGGAGCTGGCAGTCATTATTCCGGTGCTCAACGAGGGCGACAATGTCGCCCCGCTGGTCGTCGCCCTGGACCACGCGCTTGCCGGCATCGACTGGGAAGCGATCTTCGTCGATGACGATTCCGTCGACGGCACGCGCGAGGCGGTGGCAAAGGCCGCGGCCGGCGACCGGCGGGTGCGACTGGTGCACCGCATCGGCCGGCGCGGGCTTTCCTCCGCCTTCATCGAGGGGGCGAATGCGTCGCTCGCCCCGTTCATCGCCGCGATGGACGGCGACCTGCAGCATGACGAGCGCATCCTGCCGCGCATGCTCGAGGCGCTGCGCGATGGCGCCGAGATCGCGATCGGCAGCCGTTATGTCGAGGGCGGCGGCGTCGGCGACTGGGACGCGACGCGGGCAGGCATGTCGAGCTTCGCCACCAGGCTCTCGCAGGTCCTGCTCAAGGTGCAGGTGGCCGACCCGATGAGCGGCTTCTTCATGATCCGCCGCGACACCTACGAGCGCGCGGTGCGGCGGCTTTCGGCGATGGGCTTCAAGATCCTGCTCGATCTCATCGCCTCGCTGCCGGCGCCGCCCAGGATCGTCGAGGTGCCTTACACGTTCCGCGCCCGGCTCGCGGGCGAATCCAAGATGAACGTCTCGGTGATGCTCGACTACGCCCTGCTGCTCCTCGACAAGATGCTGCGCCAGACCGTGCCGGTGCGTTTCGTGCTGTTCGCGATCGTGGGCCTGGTCGGGCTTGTCGGGCATCTCGCGGTGCTGCGGCTGGGGCTGGCCGGCGGCCTCGGCTTCACCCTCGCACAGGCGGTGGCGACCGCGGTCGCGATCTACGCCAATTTCGAGCTCGACAACGTCATCACCTTCGGCGACCTGCGCCTGCGCGGCCGGCGCAAGCTGCGCGGGCTCGTCGTCTTCGCCGCGATCTGCTCGGTGGGAGCGATCGGCAATCTCGGCGTCGCGGATTTCCTCGTCGGCACCTCACACGAAGCCTGGTGGGTCGGCGGCGTCGCCGGCGCGGTGATGAGCCTGGTGTGGAACTACGCGGTCGGCGCGACCTTCACGTGGCGGCGGCGTTTCGCCTGAGCTCCCACCACAGCGGCCGGCGGCCCGCGGCGACCGCCTTCGCCTCGTAGCGCGTCGGCGGCCAGCCGGCAGGGCGCTCGGTGGCCGGCGGCGGCACCTCGAAGAAATGTTGCGCCGCCAGAACGTCAGCGGTCCAGGCCTGATAGACGGGATCGTCCGTGCCGATGCGCCAGACGCCGCCGGGTCTGATGACGCGGGCCAGCTCGACGACGTTGGCCGGATGCACGAAACGGCGCCGCGCGTGGCGCGCCTTGGGCCAGGGGTCGGGGAACATCAGCGCCAGGCCATCGAGCGAGGCGGCCGGCAGGGCGTGGATCAGCGGCCGCGCATCCTCTGCCCAGAGGCGCAGATTGGGCGGTAGCGCACCCGTTTCCTCCATCCCCTCCGCGACCAGCTTCGCCAGCAGGGAACAGATGCCGTTCGCATAGACCTCGCAGGCGATGAGGCCGGTGCGCGGGTGCGCGGCGATCTGCGCCAGGGCGTGCTCGCCGCCGCCGAAGCCGACCTCGAGCCACAGCCATTCCGGACGCGGCGCGAAGGCGGCCAGCGGATCCGCCGCCTGCGCCGCATCGAAGCGCAGGCGCGGCAGCGTCACCTCCAGCAGCTTCCTCTGCCGGGGCCGCAGCGCGTGGCCGCGGCTGCGGCCGTAGAGCCGCTCCGCCGGCGGCTTCAGCGCCCGAAGGCCCGCTTCAGCTCCGCCACCAGGTCGGTCCGCTCCCAGGTGAAGGTGCCCCTCTCCTCGTCCGGATCGCGGCCGAAATGACCATAGGCGGACGTCACGGCATAGATCGGACGGTTGAGGTGCAGGTGCTCGCGGATGCCGCGCGGGGACAGATTCATCAGGTCGCGCAGCGTCTTCTCGACCTTCGCCTCGTCGACATCCTTGCCCGTGCCGTGCAGGTCCACATAGACCGAGAGCGGATACGATACGCCGATCGCGTAGCTGATCTGCAGCGTGCAGCGATCCGCCAGGCCGGCGGCAACGACGTTCTTGGCGAGGTAGCGGCAGGCATAGGCGGCGGAACGGTCGACCTTGGTCGGATCCTTGCCGGAGAACGCGCCGCCGCCGTGCGGTGCGGCGCCGCCATAGGTATCGACGATGATCTTGCGCCCGGTGAGCCCGCAATCCCCGTCCGGTCCGCCGATGACGAACTTGCCGGTCGGGTTGATGTAGATCTCCTTCTCCGGCGGCATCCAGCCGCGCGGCAGGCTGCTCTCGATCACCGGCAGCAGCATGTGCTTGATCTCGGCCTGCTCGAGATGGTCCTCGTGCTGGGTCGAGACCACGATGGAGGTCGCGCCCACCGGCTTGCCGTCGACGTAGCGCAGCGTCACCTGGCTCTTGGAATCCGGCAGCAGGCCGCGCACCGAGATGTCATTGTTGCGGCGCATCTCGCTCATCCGGCGCAGGACCAGGTGCGCGTAGTAGAGCGGGGCCGGCATCAGCGACGGCGTCTCGGTGCAGGCATAGCCGAACATGATGCCCTGGTCGCCCGCGCCCTCGTCCTTGTTGCCGGCGGAATCGACGCCCTGGGCGATGTCCTGGGACTGGGCGTGCAGGTGCACCTGCACGTCGGCCAGGCGCCAGGAAAAGCCCTCCTGGTCATAGCCGATGTCGCGCACGGCCATGCGCGCGAGATGGGTGAGCAGCTCCGCCGTCACCGTATCCGGCCCGCGGGTCTCGCCGGCGAGGACGATGCGGTTGGTGGTCACCAGCGTTTCGCAGGCAACGCGCGAATAGGGATCGGCGGCGAGGAACGTG
Source organism: Pseudomonadota bacterium (assembly GCA_021784255.1). Lineage (GTDB taxonomy): Bacteria > Pseudomonadota > Alphaproteobacteria > Acetobacterales > Acetobacteraceae > JAJXXT01. Next base: position 5,348 of record JAJXSZ010000082.1, read on the forward strand.
TCCAGGACGGTGTCGCTGATGCGGTCGGCGACCTTGTCCGGATGACCCTCGGAAACCGATTCCGAGGTGAAGAGATATTCGCCCTTGTTGCGCATTGCTGTCCGTCGCCCCGGCGTTGAAAACCGCCGGGTCAATGGCGGAAACCCCCCCTTGGGTCAAGGACGGGCGGGTCAGGCGGGAGGCGCTATTCCGAGCACGTCCGCCATGCCGTAAAGGCCGGGCTGGCGGCGATGGATCCAGCGCGCCGCGCGGACGGCGCCGGTGGCGAAGGCCCGGCGGTCGAAGGCACGGTGGCTGAGCGCGATATGTTCGGTCGGCGAGGCGAAGAGCAGCGTGTGCTCGCCCACCACCTGGCCGCCACGCAGGGCCGCAAACCCGATAGCGCCGGCGGTGCGCGCTCCGGTGTGCCCGTCCCGCCCGCTCTCCATATGGCCCTCGAGCGGGTGGCCCCGCCCACGAGCGACGGCACGCCCCATGGCCATGGCGGTACCGGACGGGGCGTCCACCTTCTGGCGGTGGTGCATCTCCAGGATCTCGGCGTCATAGGCCTCGGCCGGGAGGGCGGCCGCCATGCGCTCGGCCAGCGCCAGCACCAGGTTCACGCCGGGCGAGAAATTGGCCGCGTAGACGATGGGCACCCGGCGCGCCGCCTCGGCCAGCACCGCCTCGTCCGCGGCCGAGAGCCCGGTGGTGCCGATCACATAGGCGCAGCCAGCCGCGGCGACGGCGCGGGCATTGGCCGCGGCGGCCGAGGCGTGGGAAAAATCCACCACCACGTCGGCCGCCGCGGCGAGTGCGCCGATGTCGGCCCAACGCCCCTCGCCGGGCTCGCGATCGACGCCGCCGGCAAGCTTCAGCCCCGCCGCCGCGACTTCCTCCGCCACCAGCCTGCCCATCCGCCCGGCGATGCCGGATATACCGATGCCCTTGTCCATAGGCCGACACTGCGCGGCGTCTGCGTGCCGGGCAAGGGCGGGACACGCGTGGCGCCGACCGGCCCAGGAACGGCAGAGCAGATCCGACCCGAGGGATTCATCGGGCCGGATTTCCTGCGCTGGGAAACGTGGCCGCCAGAGCAATTTGCCGCCGGCCTGTCTGAGCCGGACAGGCGCCGACAGAGCGCAGGCCGCTCTAGCCCTTCTCGCCCTCGAAGAACTCGCGGACCTTGGCGAAGAAGCCGTCGGATTGCGGGCTGTGCTTGGCGTTCTTCGCGCCCTCCGCGTCGAATTGCTCAAGCAGCTCGCGCTGGCGACGGGTGAGGTGCTGCGGGGTCTCCACCTGCAGGTGGATGAACATGTCGCCGCGCGCAGCACTGTTGAGCACCGAGAAGCCCTTGCCGCGCAGGCGCTGCTGATCGCCGGTCTGCACGCCGGGCGCGATCTTCACCTTGGCGATGCTGCCGTCGATGGTCGGAACGTCGACCTCGGCCCCGAGAGCGGCCTGCGTCATGCGCAGCGGCACGCGGCAATGGATGTGGGCGCCGTCGCGCTGGAACAGCGGGTGCGGACGGATCGCCACGTGCACATAGAGATCGCCGGGCACGGCGCCCGGCCCGCCAGCCTCGCCTTCGCCCGCGAGACGGATACGCATCCCGTCCTCGAGTCCCGCGGGGATGCTGACCTGCAGGCTGCGCTCGCGCGCCACGGTGCCGGCGCCGCGGCAGATGCGGCAGGGATTGCGAACCACGCGGCCCGAGCCGCCGCAGGTGGCGCAGGTGCGCTCGACGAGAAAGAACCCTTGCTGGGCGCGGATCCGGCCATGGCCGCCGCAGGTGGAGCAGACGTCCGAGCCACGCTCCTTGTTCTCCGAGCCGGTGCCGTTGCACGCCTCGCAGGCGACGCGCGTCTGCACCCGGATGGCGCGCTTGGCGCCGGCGAAGGCTTCCGGCAGCTCGATCTCGACATCGGCGCGAATATCGGCGCCGCTGCGCGGGCCGCGCTGGCGCCCGCGGCCGACGAAATCGCCGAACATCTGGTCGAAGATGTCGCCGAGGCCGCCGGGCCCCATGCCGCCCATGTCGAAGCCGCCGGGACCGCCGCCCTGCTCGAACGCGGCATGACCGAAACGATCATAGGCGGCCCGCTTCTGGTCGTCCTTCAGCACGTCGTAGGCTTCGTTCAGCTCCTTGAACTTCGCCTCGGCCGCCTTGTCGCCCGGGTTGCGGTCCGGGTGGTACTGCATGGCGAGCTTGCGATAGGCGCGCTTCAGCTCGTCAGCGCTGGCGCCCTTCGACACACCGAGAACGGCATAGAAATCGGCTTTGGCCATCCAACACTCCAGGCAAGAGCCGGACCCCGCCCGGACCCGCCGCGGCGCTCGGCCCCGGACCCCGACAACGGGGCCCTGGGCCTAGACCCCGGCTGGGTCGAACGGCGGAGCCCCTGGCCTTAGGCCGACTTCTTCTTCGGGTCGACGTCCTCGAAATCCGCGTCGACGACCTTGTCGTCCGCGGGCTTGGCGCCGGCCGCGCCGCCCGCGGCCCCCGCCGCCTGCTCGGACTTGTAGAGCGTCTCGCCGATCTTCATCGCCGCCTGGGAGAGCCGGTCCGTCGCCGCCTTCAGCGCCGCCGTATCGCCGCCCTCCATCGCGCTGCGGACCGCGGCCACCGCGGCCTCCGCCTCGCCCTTGTCCTGGGCGCCGAGCTTGTCGCCGTGTTCCTTCAGGTTCTTCTCGACCTGATGGACCATCGCGTCGGCCTGGTTGCGCGCCTCGACCTGCTCGCGCCGCGCCTTGTCGGCCTCGGCGTTGGCCTCCGCCTCGCGCACCATCGCCTGGATGTCGTTCTCGGAGAGGCCACCGGAGGCCTGGATGCGGATCTGCTGCTCCTTGCCCGTCGCCTTGTCCTTCGCGGAAACCGACACGATGCCGTTGGCGTCGATGTCGAACGTCACCTCGATCTGCGGCACGCCGCGCGGCGCCGGCGGAATGCCGGCCAGGTCGAAATTGCCGAGCAGCTTGTTGTCGGCGGCCATCTCGCGCTCACCCTGGTAGACCTTGATGGTCACCGCGGTCTGGCCGTCCTCGGCGGTCGAGAAGGTCTGGCTCTTCTTGGTCGGGATCGTGGTGTTGCGCTCGATCAAGCGGGTGAACACGCCGCCCAGCGTCTCGATGCCGAGCGACAGCGGCGTCACGTCAAGCAGCAGCACGTCCTTGACGTCGCCCCTCAGCACCGCGCCCTGCACGGCGGCGCCGATCGCCACCACCTCGTCGGGATTGACGTTGCGCGCCGGCTCCTTGCCGAAGAACTTCTTCACCGTCTCGATCACCGCCGGCATGCGGGTCATGCCGCCGACCAGGATCACCTCGTCGATCTCCCCCGCGGTGACGCCGGCGTCCTTCAGCGCGGCACGGCACGGATCGAGCGTGCGGCCGACCAGGTCCTCGACCAGGCTCTCGAGCTTCGCGCGCGTCAGCTTCATCACCAGATGCTTCGGCCCGGAGGCGTCGGCGGTGATGAAGGGCAGGTTGACCTCGGTCTCCTTGGACGAGGAAAGCTCGATCTTCGCCTTCTCCGCCGCTTCCTTCAGCCGCTGCAGCGCCAGCTTGTCCTTGCGCAGGTCGATGCCCTGGTCGCGCTTGAACTCGTCGGCGAGGTAGTCGATCACGCGCAGGTCGAAATCCTCGCCGCCGAGGAACGTGTCGCCGTTGGTGGACTTCACCTCGAACACGCCGTCGCCGATCTCGAGCACCGAGATGTCGAAGGTGCCGCCGCCGAGGTCGTAGACCGCGATGGTGCCGGTCTTTTTCTTGTCGAGCCCGTAGGCCAGCGCCGCCGCCGTCGGCTCGTTGATGATGCGCAGCACCTCGAGGCCGGCAATGCGGCCCGCGTCCTTGGTCGCCTGGCGCTGGCTGTCGTTGAAGTAGGCGGGAACGGTGATGACGGCCTGCGTCACCTTCTCGCCGAGGAACGCCTCGGCGGTCTCCTTCATCTTGCCGAGCACGAAGGCACTGATCTGGCTGGGCGCGTATTTCTCGCCGCGCGCCTCGACCCAGGCATCGCCGTTGTCGCCGCGGACGATGGAATAGGGCACCATGCCCTTGTCCTTGCTCACCATCGGGTCGTCGTAGCGGCGCCCGATCAGGCGCTTCACGGCAAAGAACGTGTTGGTCGGGTTGGTGACCGCCTGGCGCTTCGCCGCCTGGCCCACCAGACGCTCGCCGCTATCGGAGAACGCGACGATGGAGGGAGTGGTCCGCGCGCCCTCGCTGTTCTCGATGACCCGGACGTCCTTGCCGTCCATGATCGCAACGCACGAATTCGTCGTGCCGAGGTCGATGCCGATGACCTTGCTCATTCATTATGCTCCTTCAGCAGCGGGTTGCCGGCGGCCCGAAGCACCGCCCGAACCCCTTTGGGATCGGAATGTTGTAGCCGGCATGTATGGACCCGGCAGGCAAGAGGCAAGGCCCGCCGGCGCTGCGCCGCGCAAAAACGGTGCCGTTCAGGCGGTCCGGTCGAGCGTCGGGCCGGCAACCTCGGCCACCGGCGCCTTGGCCACCACGACCATCGCCGGGCGCAGCAGGCGGCCGTTGAGCAGCCAGGCGTGGGACCAGGCCTGCATCACCGTGCCGGGCGGGTGCTCGGCGCTCTCCTGCTCGGCCATCGCCTGGTGGCGGTTGGGATCGAACAGCGCGCCCGTGGGGTCCTCGCGAACGATGCCGTTGCGCTCGAGCGCGACGAGGAAGCTGCGTTCCGTGCTCTCGAACCCTTCGCGCAGGCGGGCCACCAGCGCCGGCTCGTCGGCGCCGGCGGCGGGGATCGCAGCGAGGCCGCGGCGCAGCGTCTCGGCGACCTCGGCCACGTCGCTGGCGAACCGCTGCACCGCGAACTGGCGCGCCTCCGACACTTCCCGCTGGCCGCGGGCGCGGACATTCTGGGCCTCCGCCTCGGCGCGCACCCAGCGGTCGCGCATCTCGGCCAACTCGGCCTCGAGCGCGGCGATGCGGGCGGTGGCGGCCTGCATCACCGCCTCCGGCGTGCCGGGCAGCGTTGCCTTGGGGCCGGCGGCCCGATCCTGGGCGGCCCGATCCCGGGCGTCCTGG
>JAJXSZ010000083.1 GCA_021784255.1 Pseudomonadota bacterium
GGCGGCCCCCTGGTCCGGCTCGCGCAGCGCGGCGATGGCCTCCTGGCCCGGCTCGCGCGACGTCGCGGCGGCGATCGCCAGCGGCGGCAGCGGCATCGCAGCGGAGGCCACCGGGATCGCCGCCGATGGCATCACCGCCAGCGGTGGCGGCGGCGCCGAGCTCAGCGCATTGCCGCCGACCGCCTGGGCGATCCGCGCGACGTCGCCATCCGACAGCCGGTTGCCGATCAGCGCGCGCGACCGCGCCTTGTCGCCGGCGAGCGCGTAGAGCAGGCCGAGATTGTCGCGTGCCCGGCCGGGCGTGTCGGCGGCCTTCACCACCGGCGCCAGCACCGCGGTCGCCTGGCGCAGATGGCCCTCGAGCATCAGCGACATCGCCAGGTCGTTGCTGATCACCGGGTCGCCCGCGCGTACCTTCAGCACCTGGCGGTACAGCACCTGCGCCTGCGGATGCTGGCCGACCAGGTCCAGCGCCACCGCCTTGTCGACCTTGGCATCGACATCGCCCGGGCGGGCGGCGAGCAGCCGGTCGTAGATCGCCAGCGCCTGGTGGGAATCGCCGGCATCGATCGCCAGCCGCGCCGTGCCGTTCAGCAGCACCGGGTCGTTCGGGCGGGCCTTCAGCCGGTCGGCCAGCAGCGCGCGCGCCGGCATCATCTCGCCGATCTGCGCCATCGCCCTCGCCACCTCGACCTGCAGGGCGCTGTTGTCCGGCGCCGAGGCGGCCGCCTCGGCATACATCGTGCCCGCTAGCCGCGCATTGCCGGCGGCGGCGGCGGCCTCGGCGACGTGCAGCCGGCTTGCCGCCGTCAGCTTCGGCGGTGCGGCGCCGCCCGCGGCACAGGCCGAGACCGCGGCGCACGCGGCGACGATCGCGAACCGGCGAAGCGTGTGGAGCGGAAGCCTGGTCATGTCACTCTCCGTTGCGGAGTGGATTTCAGGGCTGCAAGCGCGGCTGGGACACGCTCTGCTGCTGCGCGGCCGCCGTCTTGCTTGACGCGTAGAGGGTTCCCATCAGCTGCATCATCGGGCCGCCGAGCAGCACGATGAACAGCGACGGCAGGATGAAGACGACCAGCGGGAAGACCAGCATCGTCGGCAGCTTCACCGCCTTCGCCTCGAGCCGCGTCGCCTGCTCGCGGCGCAGCTCGTCGGAGACCGCGCGCAGCGCCTGGCCGAGCGGCGTGCCGTAGCGCATGCTCTGGCTGATGATCGCGGCCATGCGCCTGATGCCATCGACGCCGGAACGATCGCCGAAATTGGCAAACGCCTGCTTGCGGTCGGAGAGCACGCGCAGATCGTTGACCAGCAGAGTCAGCGCCGCCGACATCGCCAGGTTCGACTGGCGCATCTGCTTGGCCACTTCGTCGAGCGCCGCCTCGAGCCCCATGCCCGCCTCGGCGCAGACCACCAGCAGGTCGAGCGCATCGACGACACCGCGCTGCAGCGCCTTGATGTAGGGCCGGCGCAACATCTTCAGGCCCCAATCCGGCACCAGCGCGCCGGCGGCCATGGCGACCGCGGCGAACAGCGCCATCTGCGCCATCGCCATGTGCTCGAGCAGCCCCCACAGGATCACCGCGAGCGGCAGCAGCACGATGCTCAGCACCTTGACCGCGATCACCACCGGCAGCAGCCGCTTGGGGTTGAGCCCGCTCGCCTCGAGCACCGCCTCGAGCACCTTGAGGTCGCGCTCGGAATAGAGCTTGGTGCGGCTGCGGATGAGCTGGCCGAGCCCCTGCAGCATGCGGGTGGCAACGCCGGCGCCGCCCGCCCGCTCCGTCCCACCGACCTGCACCGCGACGGAAAGCCGGCGGATGCGGGTCTCGAGATCGCCGATCCGCGCCTCGCGCAGCAGCATCATCGTCGCCGCGGCCACCAGCATCAGGATGACCGCCGCAAGGCCCGTGAACATCAGGATGCGATTGTCCATGGCTTATTCCGAGGTCGCCTTGTTGATCATGTGCTTCATCGTGAACCAGCCGCAGATCAGCGACACACCGCCGAAGAAGATCAGATGCTGGCCGCTGGTGGTGCTGATCAGCGGCTTCAGCGAGTTCGGCTGGGTCACCGACATCAGCCCCGCGCCGACGAACGGCAGCACGCTCAGCACATAGGCCGACAGCTTCGCCTCGGCGGCGAGGGCCGAGGCGCGCTCGGCGAGCGCGATGCGCTGGCGCACCGTCTCGGCAAGCCGCATGATCACTTCCGAGAGCTTGCCGCCGCTGCGCCCCTGCACGCCAAGCGTCACCGCGAAGATCGCGTATTCGGCGACCTGCGTGCGCCGGAACAGCCGCATCAGCGCTTCGTCGAGCGGCACCCCGAGCGTGATGTCGCGGCTGATGCGCAGGAACTCCTCCTTGGTCGGCGAGGCCATTTCCCTGGCGACGCCGGCGAAGCCCTCGGCCACCGGCAGGCCGGCCATGGTGGCGCTGACCACGAACTCGATCATGTCCGGCATCTGCTTGCGCAATTTCTTGGCGTAGCTGCGCGCCTCGGAGACGAAGACCGAGCGTGCGAACAGCAGCCCGACGACGACGCCGATGGGAACGCCGAGATAGACCGAGAGATAGAGGCGGCTGAACACCACCGCCCCCGCGCCCAGCAGGACCGCGACCACCAGCACCAGGGGGACCGGGAATTTGCGCGCCTCCGGCAGGTTCTCGGGGATCTGCACCAGCCGGCGCAGCCCGGTGAAGAAGCCGCCGCCACGCGCCTCGGCCAGCCGCAGCCGCGGCGCCACCGCCTCGGCGATGATCGCCGGCCCCTGCCCCGCCACGCCGCTGACCCGCGCCTCGAGCTTGCGTCCGTTGCCGTCGGTGCGCAGCACCAGCACCGCCACCAGCGGCACCGTCAGCAGCATGACGATCGGGATGATGAGGCCGAGCGACATCGTCATGCCTCTTTCAATGCCTCGTTCCAGGCCCGTTCGAAACCGAAATATTCGAGCCGTTCCCAGAACGCCGGCCGCCCGCCACTGATCACGTAATGCCCCTGCAGCCGGCCGCGCGCATCCTCGCGATCGAACTCGAACATGGCGATGTCGGCCATCGTCACGACGTCGCCCTCCATGCCGATCACCTCGGAGATCTGCACCACCCGCCTGCCGCCGTCGCGCATGCGCTGGATCTGGATGATCATGTCGAGCGCGCCGACGATCTGCGTGCGGATGGCGCGGATCGGCAGGTTGAAGCCCATCAGCACCATGTTCTCGATACGCGCGATCGCGTCGCGGCTCGAGTTGGCGTGGATGGTGGAGATCGAGCCGTCGTGGCCGGTGTTCATCGCCTGCAGCATGTCGAACGCCTCGGCGCCGCGCACCTCACCGATGATGATCCGGTCGGGGCGCATACGCAGTGCGTTGCGCACCAGGTCGCGCTGGCTGATCGCACCGGAGCCCTCGAGGTTCTCGGGCCGGGTTTCGAGGCGGACCACGTGCGGCTGTTGCAACTGCAGCTCCGCCGCATCCTCGACGGTGATGACGCGCTCGGCATGATCGATCATGTTGGAGAGCGCGTTCAGCATCGTCGTCTTGCCCGAGCCGGTGCCGCCGGAGACGATGATGTTGAGCCGGCAGCGCGCCGCGATGCCGAGCAGCTTGGCCAGCCCCGGCGTCATCGCGCCGTACGCAACCAGCGCGTCGAAATCGAGTTTCTTCTTGGTGAATTTGCGGATCGAGAGGCAGGGGCTGTCGATCGCCAGCGGCGGGAAGACGATGTTGACGCGGCTGCCGTCGGCCAGTCGGGCATCGACCATCGGGCTGCTCTCGTCGATACGCCGCCCGACCCGTGTCGCGATCTTCTGCGAGATCGAAATGATGTGCTGCGTGTCGCGGAAGCGGATGTCGGTGCGCTCGAGCTTGCCGCGCCGCTCGACGTAGATGTTGGTCGGCCCGTTGACCAGGATGTCGGCCACGCTGTCGTCGCGCAGCAGGAATTCGAGCGGCCCGTAGCCGACCATGTCGTTGGCCAGCTCCTCGGCCAGCGCGGCCTGCTCCCTGGCCGACAGCTCGAGGCGGTCCTCGTTGGCGATCTCGTGGATGATCTGCTCGATCTGGCGCGTCAGCTCGCTGACCGGCAACTGGGCCGCGACGGTGGTGTCGATCTGCTTGAGCACCCGCTCGCGCAGCGGTGCCAGCACCATCGAGGCGGTCGGCGGCGCGCTCACCACCGCGGGTTCGGGGACGTGTGTGGGCGGCGGCGGGTTGGCCGGTGCGGGTGCCGGCGCGGTCGGCGTCGCCGCGGCGTTCGCCGCCTCCATCTCGCGCTTGCCGAAAACCTTCATGCCCCGCCTTCCTTCATCGCTTCAGGAAACGTTGCATGAACGAAGTCTTTTCCTCGGCCACCCGAATGCCGGCGATCTCGCGCACCAGCGGGGCGAGCTGCTTGCTCATGGTCGGCACCGACTTGCGCGCCGGCACGCCGAGATTCACGGTCTCGACCATCTTGCGCCCGAGATCGGGGATCACCGCGTCGGGTCCGCTCTCCAGTCCCTTCTGCACCAGCGCCAGCGACAGCCCGCCCTTGAGGTCGGCGCGGTTGAGCACGGTGAAGACGCGCTCGGAGCCGCACAGCCCGTGCATCATGCGCCGGATCGCCTGCGCGTCGCGAACGCTCGCGATGTCCGGTCCGAGCACGGTGATGACGTGCCGCGCCGGGATCACCGCCTCGCGCATCTCCCTGGGCATCGGCATCGGCAGGTCGACGATGATGTAGTTGAACTTCCGCTGCAGCAGCTTGATCACCTGCGCCACACCTTCCTCGGTGATGCGCAGCTGCGCCTCCATCGGCTCCTCGGCGGAGATCAGCCGCAGGCGCTCCTCGATGTTGATTGCCGTGCGTTCGAGGAACAGCGCGTCCGCGCGCTCCGGGTCCTCGAGCGCGATGCGCAGCCCCGGCCCCGAGCGCGCCGAGAGCTTCAGCGCCGCGGTGCCGTGCTGCAGATGCAGGTCGAGCAGTGCGACATGCGCCTTGGTCAGATGCGCGATCTCGAGTGCGGTGTTGACCGCGATCGTGGTGGCGCCGACGCCACCGCGCGCGCCGCAGACGACGACGACATGCCCGCCGCGCCCGCCGCTCGGCGTCGCGGCCGCATCCGTCAGATGCGGCAGCAGCAGCCGCTGCACGCTGTCGCGCGTGATCGGCTTGTGCAGATAGTCGGTGACGCCGCGCTCCTGCACCAGCTGGCGGTAGAAGCCGATCTCGCCGCTGTCGCCGATCACCAGCATCTTGATGTCCGGCGGACAGACCCGCGCCAGCTCGTCGAGCGAGGTCAGCGGATCGTCGAGCCCGGAGACATCGACGATCGCGGTCTCGGGCGTCGAATCCTTCTCGAAGAAGCGCATCGCCTGGGCCAGCGTGCCACGCCGGACCTCGAGTTCGTCGGCGATGCTCTGCAGGCCCTGGCGCAGGACATTGGCGCTCTCGTCGTCGGCCATGAAGGCGACGATCTTGCGGCCAAGCCCGCCCGACGGCTCGGATGCGTTGCGCGGCGCTTCCGCGACGGCGCCCGGACTAACCACCCCCATTGGAGCCTCCCCCGCTGCCACCCGATCCACCACCGCTGCCACCCGAGCCATAGACCGCGTTGGCCTCGGTCGCGGGCAGCTTCTTGCGCTTGCCCGCCAGCAGCTTCTCGACCGGCATCACCGCCTCGGCGCCGGTCGCGCCATCCATCGGCCGCCCGGCGATCAGGTCATGCGGGTTGGCGACCATGGCCCGCAGATTGGCGTCATTGTCGTTGGTCGGCGCCCAGGTCCCGGGCTCGGCGAACTGATCCTGCGTGAACGGGTCCGTCGAGCAGGCCCCGAGTGCGAGCAGCATCACCATGGGAAGCAACCACTTCATCGCGCCCTCACTTCAGAATGAATCCGGCATCGAGCGTCGGCATACCGCCTGGCGTGCGCGCCAGTTGCCGGCCGAACAGGATGCGTCCGAGATCCGTTGCCGGACGGAAATGGTCGGTCGGCGTGCGCAGCGCCGTGGGATCAGACACCGGGCGCACGATATACGGCGTCACGATGATGACGAGCTCGCTCTCGCCGCGCTGGAAGGAATTCGACTTGAACAGCGGCCCCAGAATCGGCAGCTCGCCCAGCCCGGGGACGGCATTCGTTTCGTTGGTGCTCATCTTCTGCAGCAGCCCGGCGATGGCGAAGCTCTGGCCGCTGCCGAGCTCGATCGTGGTCTCGGCGCGCCGCACCGAGAGCGCCGGAATGGTCAGCGTCCCGCTGCCAAGCGGCACGCTCACCTGGCCCTGCGTCGAGAGCTGGCTCACCTCCGGACGGATCCGCAGATTGAGCCGGTTCGCCGACAGCACCGTCGGCACCAGTGCGAGGCTGACGCCGAACTGCTTGAAGGCGATGGTGATCGTCGGCTGGCCGTTGCTGCTCTGCGCCGCCACCGGGATCGGGAACTCGCCGCCGGCCAGGAAGCTCGCGGTCTCGCCGGACTGCGCCGTCAGGTTCGGCTCGGCGAGGATGGTGATCAGGTTGTCCTGCGCCAGCGCATCGATCACGCCGTTGAAGTCCCAGCGGCCGGACAGCAGGGAGGCGGTGGCAAAGGTGGCGCCGGCGAGATTGGCGTCGGGCATCCCCGGCGTGCCGAGCTGGAAGGACGTTCCGTGACCGAAATTACCGAAGGCCTGCCAGTTGAAGCCGAGCTGGCGGGTGATGTTGCGGTCGATCTCGGCGATGCGCACCCGCACGTTCACCTGGATGCTGCCGAGCACGGAGAGCTCGTCGTCAACCTTGAATTTCGGCCCGATATAGGCCTGCGCGATCGACACCGCGGACTGCGCCATCTGCGCCGTGGCGACGGTGCCGGTGAGCAGCAGCGCATGCCCCGCCGCGCGCGCGCCAACGGACTGCCCGCCGACCACGGACTGGTTGATCGCCGCCTGCGCGGCCGCTGCCAGCGCCGGCGTCACCACCTTCGGCTCCAGCGCCGGGCCCTTGCTGGCCGCCGTCGGTGTCGAGCCGCTGGCCAGGCCCGGCGTGACCGTGACGTCGTACTGCGCGATCGGCATGCCGTTGGCACTCGCCGCGATCACGGTGGTGCGGCCGGGCCCCACACCCATCAGGAACAGGCTCGTGGGCGAGGCCGGCTGCACCCGCGCGATGGTCGGTTGTGCGGACATGATGGTGGCGGCGGCCATCGGCAGATGGAGCAACGAGCCGGTCCCCGCCTCGAGCATGATCGGGGTCATCCCGGTCGGTTCCGCCTGCACCATCGGCAGCGCCACCGGTGCCGCCGCGACATACCCGGGCGGCATCAGCACCACCGGCATCGGCGCTGCGGCCGGCAACGCGGCGGCGACAGGCATCGCCGCCGCGGCCGGCACGGCGGCTGTCACGCCAGCTTGCGGTGCCGCCACGGGGGGGGTGGGGGACACCGGCGCGGGCGCGACAGCCGGAGCGGCGGCCAGCGTGGTGGCTGGCGCCGACAGGGTTACGTGCATGGGCGCAACGTCGGGCGCCGGCACCTCGGTCGGCGCGCCTACCACCGGCGTCGGCTGCACCGGCGTCGGCTGGAGGGGAACCGGCTGCGCCGGGCGCGGATTCGCGGCCTGCAGTACCGGTGGTTGCGCAACCGGAATGGCGAATTGCGGCGCGGCCATGCTGCGGTGTACCGGCGCCGCCACCACGGTCGGTGGCAACTCGGCGAGCTGCTGGGCGCGCGCGCCGGAGGCGCCGAGCACCACCGTCAGGGCGGCGATCGCAATCTCGATGAAGCGCTTCATGGGAAGTGCACCTCCGTGCGCTGGTCGCCCTGGATCACCTCGACCGTATGACCGGCGCCAGCGGGCGGGCCGCCCGCGGCGATGGCGAGCGCCGGTGTGACATCGCTCGCGAAGACCGAGCCGCGCGGCTGCGCCTGGGGGACGGCGCTGTTATCGACAGCGCGGATCGCCAGCGACATCCGGCCGAGATTCTCGGCGACGTTGAGCCGCTGCGCATCACGCGCGTCGACCTCGAGCGTCACGGTGTGGGCGATCTTGCCCGTCACCCCCGCGGTCGGCGAGGCGCCCTGCACGATCGCCTGGTCCACCGCGATGACGCGCGCGTTGTAGAGAATGGTCTCGGTCATCACCTGATGGCCCGGCTGCACCTGGTGCTCCTTGCTGCCGGCGAAAAGCTCCGTCAGCATCACGTCCACATGGTCACCGGGCCAGATCAGGCCGGCGACGCCGGAGACCTGGTCGACCGGGATCGAGACCGCGCGCATCCCCGGCGGCAGCACGGCGGCAAGGAAGCCGCGGTCGCGCGGGCGCAGCACGTTGGCATTCACGATCGGCGCGCCGGCATCTGTATAGGTACGGATCAGCGCGCCCTCGATCGAGGCACGCGCGAACGGCGTGTCCAGGATCGCACCGGCCGGCACCTTGCCCACCGGCGCCGTGCGCACCCCGATGTCGGCGGCGCGCGTCAGCGTGCCGGCGGGCAGCACATGGGCCGCCACGAGGTAGGTTTCGGTGAGCGGCTTGACCGGCCCCCTGGCCTGCGAGACGACCTGCACCGGTGGTGCCGAGAGGCGCCAGGCGATCATGCCCAGGGCCATCATGGTGGTCAGGATGAGGCCGACGACGACGAGGCGAAGCGACATGGCTCAGCTCCCCATGCCAGTGTGAAGCGCGGCGAGATGCGCCGCGCCTGAGAGGGCGGCGCGCGCCGACACCGATGCGGCGAGCAGCGCAATCCAGCCGCCGGCGGCGATCGCCACCGCATAGGGCAGCGAGCCGCGGCGGGCGATGCGCCAGCGTTCGGCGGCGAAGACGCGCATCAGCACCGGCGCACCGGCGGGCGCGGGCAGCGGGCCAGGCAGCAGGCGCGCCAGCAGGTGCACCGCCGCGACCACGCCGCCGGCAAGCGCGGTGGCCATCAGGAAGGCGCCGAGGAAATGCAGCGGCAGCACGCAGGCCATCGCCGCGGCAAGCTTGACATCGCCGCCGCCGATGATGCCGCGCGCGTTGAGCAGCGCGAGGGCGACGAACAGTCCGAGCGCGCCGGCCAGCGACCAGCCGAGCGGGATCAACCCGTCGGCGAACGGACGCAGCAGCAGCGCCGCCGCGATCAGCGCCAGCGACAAACCATCGGGGATGGTGCGCGTGGCGATGTCGTTCCAGGCGGCGACGAGGAGGATGCCCATCGCAATGGGCGCTAGAAGAGTCGACATGCAGGGTCCCCGGGTGGTGGAACCAAGCGTAAAACTGATGCAGCGAAGCCTGACTGCTCGACGAAGCCGGGAGCGGTTGCCGCGATCGGATTGATCTGGCGTCGTATCGAGCGACGCTGGCGAGGCGATGGGTGCTCCGGGTCGGCTCCGAGCGGTCCGGGCCGTCGTCGGCGCCCCTTGGTCATGTGCCTGGCCGGCTCGGCTGGTTCTTCCCGGAGGGTGACCGGGAGCGGAACCCAACGTGCGGCCGGCGTCATGCCGGGGGTGGGGAGAGGGAGGCCGGCGCGCGGGGTGTCACGCGCCGGCCGTGTTCTCCTCCTTGCGCCTGTTACAGACCGGCGGTCACGCTGCCGAACGTCCCGCTAACGGCGGTACCGAGCTTCGCGGCGGCGACCGCCACGACGAGCACGATGCCAACCGCGAGCACGGCGTATTCCACGGCGCTGATGCCCTTGCGGTCCTTCATCAGAGCGAACAGGCGGGGGCCATAAATGGCCGTCAGGGTCGAAAGCATGTCCAGTGTCCTCTCCGGGTTGTGGTCCCTGCCGCACCATGCGACCGGAACCGATTGGGTGTCGTCCGAAGCGTAAACTGCAACAGTTACGGAGTTGCACCCTTTCGCTTCGTTCACAGTCATGAATCGGAACGTTGAAGAAAGTCAAGGAGATTTTCACGGACCCCGTCGCCGGGTGAGACAGGCGAGACCCGTTCCTTCGCCGGCGTTTCACACCATGCGCGACATTCGTTAAATCAACGTTGACGACTCGGTTTTTGAGAGAACCCAAGATCTGGGAGTCCGCGACCCCAATGCGCTCATGCGCTGGGAGTCCGCTGCCTTTGGCTCCGCCGGCGCCCGTCTCGGGGGTGTCCACCTCACGAAACATCACCCCGGCACGGCGAGACGGCCGTGCAAAAATGCAACACGCGAGCGTTTGTCGTAGTTAACATCAGGTCACTTTTGACTCGCCTTGATAACGAATGGGCGATTTTCCCGCCCGGAACACAGGATCTGGGAGTCCTTTGATCAGGTGCCACACGATTCGGGAGTCCGTCGCGAATCCGGCCCCACCGCACCGCCGCCGGCGCGTTACCGCAGCATTTCGTTGCGCTGGCGTTTTTTCCGCTGCTCACCGGTCCTTCACCGTCCCTCAGCTCGGTTGACATCTCGTTACGTTTCTTCCGGTCTCCATTTTTCCGGCGTC